>CAJMOM010000056.1:0-9396 GCA_905215005.1 uncultured bacterium
CGCCTACGGCGTGGGGGACGTGGCGCTCGGCGATCTCGACCTGACGCCGGGGCTCATCGAGAGGGCGCGCGCCGAGAGGGGCGATGCCCCGCTGGCCTAGCCTAGAGGAAAAACGGAATAGACGGACCGACCGTCCGGCTGAGTCTGGGAAGAGGTGCCGGGCGGCGGGCGGAGCATGGCCACCGGACCCATCGAAACACATCTCCACCGTTCCTTCAACTGGGAAAACGGCGCCCCCGGACCCCAGGAGGGGCCGCGGGGGCGTTCGGCTAACTGCGGGAATGGCCTATTTGCTCAATGTGTTCGGCTGAGATCGGAAATCAACCCGCGATATCAAACTACTCGCCAAAGAACTCGTTGATCTTCTGCTCGTCGACGCCAAAGAACCACGTCAGGACAAAGCCGGCGGCATAGGCAAGCAGCATAGCGGCAACGTAGCCGAGCTGCTGGCCAGGAACAACGATCAGTAGGCCAAACAGACCGGAAACGCCCTGAGAAACCGTGCCGATGTGAAGCAGCGCCGCGAGCGCGCCGCCAAATCCGGCACCCAGGCAGGCCGTCACAAACGGACGAACGAGCGGCAGCGTAACAGCATACATCAGAGGCTCGCCCACACCCAGGATTCCAACGGGAATGGACTCTGCGACGTACTTCTTGAGCTTGGCGTTCTTGGTCTTAAAGTACAGCGCCAAACCGGCACCGACCTGGCCGCCGCCAGCCATCATAAGGATGGGAAGCAGGTAATTGATGCCCTTGGTAGCGCCGTCGGGATCGTTGAGCATAGCGTGGATCGGCGTGAGCGCCTGATGCAGGCCGACGGACACCAGCGGCAAGAAGCCTGCCGACAGGATATAGCCGCCCAGGACGCCCAGTTTCTCGAAGATAAAGGTCAAAACGCTAAAGATGGCAGTCGTCAGCCATGCGCCAACCGGCTGGATGACGAGCATCAGAGCAAAGGCGCCGATGATGAGCACCAGCAGCGGGGACAAGAACGTGTCGAGTACGTTGGGCATAACCTTGCGAATCTGACGCTCCATCCAGGCAAAAAATGCACCAGCGATGAGAGCCGCGATCATGCCACCCGCCGCGGGGTTGTACTGCGCATTGGTGAGCGGCAGCAGAATGGCAGTGGCAGGATCAGCCGCGCCAGGCGCAAGCAGGGGCATGGCACTGTTGGCGATACACATCATGCCGGCGATGCCGCCCAGCGCAGCGGAGCCACCAAACTCACGTGCCGCGTTATAGCCCACCAAGATGGGCAGATAGGCAAACAGGGCCCAGCCCATGGAACGAATGCCCTGGTACCACCACTCGCCTGCAAGCGCGCCTGCCGTCGAGACGTTAATGACGTTGCAGATACCGTTGATGAGGCCAGCCGCAATGATGCCGGGAAGCAGGGCGACGAAGACATTGGAAATCTTCTTGAGGAAGGCCTGAACCGGCTTGGACTCGTACTTGGCTTTCTGCGCGGCCTTGTTTGTGGCCGCAGCGTCAACCACGCTCTCGTCGGCAACGCCTTTCGCAAGGCCGGTGAGCTTGGAGAACTCCTCGAGCACCTTATTCACCTTGCCCGGACCCAGCACGATCTGCATCGTGTCGTCCTCGACCAGGCCCATCACGCCGTCGAGCGCCTTAATACCCTCCGTGTCGACGTTGCCCGTGTCTTTGACGGTCACGCGCAGGCGCGTCATGCACGCCGCGTTTGCGAGCACGTTGTCTTTACCGCCCAAAAGGTCCAGCAGCTTTTGAGCCAGCTCTTTGTTCGTCATAACTCCTCCTTGTATTGGGTATCTCGTCTAGATGTCATATCAGCTCACGCCGTGCACCTATTGGACATCGGCATTGCTCTTCTCATGGCCACTCACCGCAGTACGGACATGGCCGTGCGCCCGTTCAAGAGCTACCGCAGCCTGCTCGGCATCGCAGTCCAACAGCACCGAGACAATAGCGGTTTTTACGTGGCCGCCGGCATCCGCAAGCGCCTGAACAGCGCGCTCGCGCGTGCAGCCGGTCGCCTCCATCACGATGTTCTGGCCGCGCACCACCAACTTCTCGTTCGTCTGCTGCACATCGACCATCAGGTTTTGGTATACCTTGCCGATCTTGACCATGGCACCGGTCGAAATCATGTTGAGAATGAGCTTTTGAACCGTTCCCGCCTTGAGCCTCGTTGAGCCGGTCAGCACCTCGGGACCGGGCACGGGCTCAATGGCAAGATCTGCGCTCTCCCCGATCTTCGACCCTTGGTTGCAGGCAATTGCAATGGTCTTGCACCCAGTTGCCTTGGCGTACGCAAGGCCGCCCACCACATAAGGAGTACGGCCGCTTGCCGCCAGGCCAACGACAAGATCCTTGTCCGAGAGTCCACGCTCCCGCAGGTCGCTCGCGCCAAGCTCCTCGCTGTCTTCGGCACCTTCGACAGCCTTGATAAACGCCGTCTCGCCTCCGGCAATGAGCCCGACAATCAGATCGGGTGACACGCCAAACGTGGGCGGACACTCCGAAGCGTCGAGTACGCCCAGACGACCGCTGGTGCCTGCGCCCATGTAAAAGACGCGCCCGCCGCGCTCGAGTGTCTCAGCAGCCCAGTCGATTGCCATGGCAACCTGGGGCAACACTTTCGTGACCGACTGGACGGCACGAAGATCCTCATCGTTCATCGTCGTGACGATTTGCAGCGATGTCATCGTATCGAGGTCCATTGACCTTTGATTACGCTGTTCGGTCGTGAATTTTGTTAAATCGAGCATTTCATTCACCTCATCTTTCCTGTTTCTCGATGTAGTTTTGCTTTATGACATACGTCGCCCGTTCGTAGTCGCTGGCAACGTAAGCAGCGTACAGGGCATCGACAACCATAAGCTGGGCCATACGCGAAGCCATGGCACCGCTGCGGACCAAGGGTTCACTCGCGGCGACGCCGAGCACGGCATCGGCCATGGTGGCAAGCTTGGATGATCCATCTACTTTGGTAACGGCCACAACGGGACAGTTGTGACGTTGAGCCTCGGCGGTGCAGTCCAGCACCTCTTGCGTCAAGCCCGAGTAGCTAAAGGCGATTGCCATATCGCCCTCATGCATGTTCTTGGCACACAAGAGCTGATCATGCCAGTCGTCGTACAGATGGCACTCTTTGTCGACACGCATGAGCTTTTGCGCCAGATCGTGTGCGACCAAACGAGAGGCACCAATACCGAACAGATTGACCGCGCGTGCCCGCTTAAGACGGGCCGCGCATCGCTCCAAGACGGTGTAATCGAGCGTTCGTGCCGTCGCCTCGATCGTGCGCACGTTGCTTTTCATCACCTTCCCCACGATACGTTCGACGCTGTCATCCATGGAGATGTCCTCGAGAGCTACGTCTTTCTTGTCACCTAAGAGCGCCAGCTCGGCAATCAGTTCGCGCTGGAACTCCTTGTAGCCCGCAAAACCCAAACGCTTGCAAAAGCGCAAAATGCTCGAGGGCGAGGAGAACGTGACATCGGCAAGACCGCGGACGGACAGCCCGACCACCTCGTGCGGATGAGCGCTTACATATGCGATGACATTGCGTTCCGCCGGGCTCGCGCTGAGCTCACGCTCGCGAAGCCGCAAAAGCAATCCGTTTGCCATCTCAAACACCTCCGTTGAAAAGAATTAAAGACCAACGAACGATTCGTACCGGATACAAACAGCTTTTGCGGTACATTGTGCCGCATCGTGGCGCACAAAGGGCGAGCGTTCTACCGCTCGCCCCTCAAATCCGACCGCTCGGAAATACGCGCGACACAAAATAATTCAACAAGGTCGCATTATCAGAAACGGGTTTGTTACCGGCTAGCGCCTCGCATGGGCGCCGATCGGCCGAGTCGCATGGCGCACCAACGCCGCTGCCAGCAATACCAACAGCATGGCGGTGACATAGCCCGCAGCATCGAATCCTAAATCGATAACGTCGAAATGCCTGCCGGGAACAAAGATCTTATGTACCTGATCGCCAACGGAGCAGGCGGCGCAAAAGAGCAATACGGGCACGCAACGGGAGCATACGCTCCACGGACGCCTGGAAAAGCAAACCACGACCACCGAGGCGAACAATCCGACGAAGAAAAACTCTACGGTATGGGCAACGCGACGGACGTTCGTGCCCACCCACATGCGAATGGAAGCAAGTCGGCCAGACCGGACATTCGAGGCAGCCGAATCGGTGCCCCCGGTCATTCCGTTCTCCGCCTGAGCTTCACCCGTGGCATCGACAGCCTGAACGCCCGTAGCCTGGCCCTCCACCACACGCGCGGTGGACTCGCTCAGCAACGACGTCTCCACCGCATTTTGCTCCGTCAGCACCCAGATGCCCGCCAGCGTTGCAGCGAACAGAACGATCGCGGTCCATCCGATTATCTGTTTTACGCGCGCCAAGGGCCAACCTCCTTTTTTGAATATCAGCGAGTGTAGCCCCAAATGGCATCGTCACCGTATCAAAATTTGAATCGCAACAGGAAGCGACAAAGAGACGCAAACCCCTACCCCGCCTCGCGCATCCAGCGATCGAACGTCCCCACGCACACGCCCAGGCACTCTGCTGCCTGGCTGCGGGTAATATCGCCTGCCTCATAGCTATCGCGCACCAGCTCAAACTGAGGAGGGCACGGCTTGCGAGGTCGACCGAAACGGACCCCTCGCGCCCGCGCCGCTGCAATTCCCTCCGCTTGGCGCCGGTGGATATTCTCGCGCTCCACCTGCGCCACGTAGCTCAGCAGTTGCAGCACAATATCGGCAATCAGTACGTTGGTCACATCCGGCGCGCCGCTGGCCCTAGCGCGCGTGTCAAGCAATGGCATGTCCAACACCACAATGGCAACCCCGAGCTCCTTGGTAATGCGTCGCCATTCCTCAAGAATCTCGGAGTAATTACGGCCAAGTCGGTCGATAGAAAGCACCACCAGCACGTCCCCGTCTCCCAGGACGTGCAGCAGTTCGCGATAACGCGGTCGATCGAAGTCCTTGCCGCTCGCATGGTCGGCATTAATATTCGCCGAGCCCACGCCATAGGCGCCCAGCGCATCCAGCTGCCGATTAAGATTCTGATCGCGCGAACTCACCCGCGCATACCCGTACACCGTCGCCATCTCATCCCCGCTTTCTTGTAAACCTGCCAAAAGGGACAGGTTTATTTTGGTAGGTTTTACCTCTCAAATAGCAGGTAAGCGGGCGGCCGAGCAGACGGCAAGGTAGCCACTATTCAAATGCGGAGGGCGGCCCCGAAAGACCGCCCTCCGCTCTCTCGCCACGAGTCGGGATTTAGCTAATGGATAAGCTTAAAGTCCAAGTGTCCACGCGTGGTATTGACGCGCGAGACCTCGATAATCACGCGCTGCCCCAGCTCGTAACGGGTGCCCGTGTCGGCACCCGTGAGCGTTAGCGCGTCCTCGTCGAACTCGAACCACTCGTTGCCCAGGCTCTTGATCGAAACCAAGCCTTCGACCTGCGTTAGATCCAAGCGCACAAAGAGGCCCATGCTGCTAACCCACGAGACGGTTCCGGCATAGCGCTCGCCTAGACGGTCCTCATAGTACTGGGCAATCTTGATCTTTTGCGTCGCATGGCTGGCGGCATCTGCCGCGCGCTCGGCATCGCTGCATGCGCGGCAGATCTGCGGCAGAATGCGCGGCAGCGACTCGCGTCCCTTGCCGATCAGCCGCGACGTACGGACCAAGGCGTCCTTGCCGCCGAGTTGCTCATAGGCCAACTGCAGTTTGAGCACGCGGTGCACCACCAGATCGGGGTAGCGACGGATGGGACTCGTAAAGTGGCAGTAGCACGGCGCGGCGAGCGCAAAGTGGCCCTCGTTGCGCGGTTTGTACAGTGCGCGCTGCATGCTGCGCAAAAGCAACGTGTTGACGAGCGGCGCGTTGACCGTACCGGCGGCGGCATCAACTGCAGCCTGCAGCTCATCGGGACTCCCCAGGGCAATACCGGCAGCACGGCGATCGTCGATGATGCCTAGCTGCGCCAGCGCAACGGCAGCACCGTGCAGGCTATCGGGGCTCGGATCCTCATGCACACGATAGCAGGCCTCGATATCACGGTCTGCCAGCCACTCTGCAACGCACTCGTTGGCGAGCAGCATGGCTTCCTCGATAAGCGACGTGGCACACGAACGCTCACGCGCCACAATCTGCACGGGCACTCCGTCCTCATCCAATAGAGCGCGAATCTCGGCTGTGTCAAAATCGACTGAGCCGCGGGCGCGACGAATACGACGGCGAAGTTCGGCGAGTTCGTTAGCGGCGACAAGGAAATCGCCGAGGTCGATGTTGTAGCCGCGGGCGGCCTCCTCGCACGCAAGACCGCGCTCAAGCGCTTCCTCGCGCGAGGTCTCGGCAGCCGCAACATCCTCGGCTGCACCCTCCAGCACCGAATACTCAACCGCGCCGGCACGCACCAGCAGCGCCTCGGCGCCGTCATAGTCCATACGCACACGCGAGCGAATCACGCTGGGATACGGATCGTAATGCCGCACGCGACCCTGCGCATCGAGCTCGATATCGACGGTAAACGCAAGACGGTCCTCGTCAGGGCGAAGCGAGCACAGGTCACAGGACAGGCGTTCGGGCAGCATGGGAAGCACGCGATCGGCCAGATACACCGATGTCGTACGATGGCGAGCCTCAAGATCGATATGCCCGTCCCAAGCCACATAGTGTGAAACGTCGGCGATATGCACACCCAGCTTGTAGCCACCCTCGGGCGTGCGCTCCAACGAAATGGCATCGTCAAAGTCGCGCGCGTCGACCGGGTCGATCGTGATGACAAAGCGGTCGCGCAGATCGCGGCGGAGCGGGTCCTTAAGCGCCGCGGACACATCGAGCGAAAGCCCCTCGGCCTCGTCCAGCGCGGCCTCGGGATAGCTATCGGTATAGCCGTAACGCGCCATCACATATTGAACGCCCAAATCGGGCGCGTCATCTCCGCCAATGCGGCGTTCGATCGTCACAGTGCCCGATTCCAGGCGCGTCGGGTAGGTCAAAATGCGCGCGACAACGGCATCACCCGGGTGGACACCCAGACGATCCGCCGAGGTATCCTCGGGCAAAATGAAGAAGTCGGCCTTCAAGCGCGAATCGAGCGGCTCGATCACACCGAGCGGACCGGCGGTCTGGTACGTACCCACCACGCTTATGGCTGCGCGCTCAACTACGCCCTCGATCACGGCGCGACGCTCGCCATGCGGGCTATTCTTAATGCTCACGGCAACGGTATCGCCGTCCATGATCTCACGCTTGCCGCGACCCATGACCTTGTAGTCGCCATTCTCGGTTATGACATAGGCACTGTGCTCATGGAGCTGCACGCGCCCGGTCAGGCTCGGACGGCGTTCGCTGCGCACCGGCCCGCGCTTATTGCGAGCTCCACGCTTATGCTTGTTATTGCGCCCCATGGCGCCTCCTAACTATCGATTGCGAACTCCAAAGAGTCTACCCAAATGATTCGCTTTCCTGCCGTCCCCTAGGGATCAAAAAACGGGCCGCCCCATAAGAGACGACCCGTTGGAAGGGATGAATTCCAGGCATGCCTACACGCGCAGGTAGCGGCGCATGGCGATGGCAGAACCAAAGAGACCGATAATCACGCCGACCAGAATCAGCGCAGCATAGGTCACCAGGTAGTACTGCATCGGCAGGGCAAACGACATCCAGCCGATGCTCTCCTGCAGACGCGGAATCATCAGGTTGCGCAGCAGCTCCAGAACGCCGATGGAAAGCAGCGAGCCCAAAATGGCCTGCAGTACGCCCTCGGTGATAAACGGGCCGCGAATGAAACCGTTGCTGGCGCCGACCAGACGCATAATCGCAATCTCACGACGACGCGCCGTGATGGACAGGCGAATCGTGTTGTTGATGAAGATGAATGCGATAAAGGTCAGAAGGCCAACGAGCACCACGGCGGCGATGCGGATGTAGTTGGTCACCTGGAACAGGCGGCTCACTTCCTCCTGGCCGTACAGCACGCTCGCGTTGACGTCGCCGTCATCCGCGATCTTCTGGAAATCGGCATCCTTCTTGAGCTTCTCTGCCGTGCTCTCAACCTTGGACGGATCGTCCATCTCAATTGCAAACGAAGCCGGCAGCGGGTTCTGGCCGTCGAGTGCGCTCATGGTGGCGTCGGCGTTGCCCGACATCTTGCTCGTATACTCGGCCAGCGCGTCGTCCTTGTCCTTATAGGTCACGGACTTGACGTTATTCCACGTCTTAAGCTCGGCCTCAAAAGCCTGAACATCGGCCTGATCGGCGTCATCGCTAATGAACGCGTTGATGACAACCTGATCCTCGACGGTGCCGATCACGGAGTTCAGCATCGCGGAGCCCATGATGAACAGGCCGATGATAAACAGCGAAAGGAAGATCGTGATGACGGCGCCGAGCGAGGTAGTCCAGTTACGGAAGAAGTGGCTGATTGCCTCTTTGAAGGAGTAGCCCACGTTAGTTGGTGCCATAGTTGCCGTAACCTCCCCTCTCCTGGTCGCGGATAACGTGGCCGCCCTCAAGGGCGATCACGCGACGGTGCATGCTATCGACCATCTCGCGGTCGTGCGTGGCGACGATCACGGTGGTGCCGGTGCGGTTAATACGCTCGAGCAGCTTCATGATGCCCAGCGAGATCGCCGGGTCGAGGTTACCCGTGGGCTCGTCGCAGATCAGCAGCGGCGGACGGTTGACCATAGCGCGGGCGACGGCAACGCGCTGCTGCTCGCCACCGGAAAGCTGGTCGGGCAGCGAGTCCATCTGATCGGCCAGACCGACCAGACGCAGCACCTCGGGCACCTGGCTGCGAATGACGCCCTTGGGCTTGCCGATGCACTGAAGGGCAAACGCCACGTTTTCGTAGGCGGTCTTTTGCGGCAGAAGCTTAAAGTCCTGGAACACGGCGCCAATCTGGCGGCGCAGGAACGGAACCTTGCGGTTCTTGATCTTCATGAGGTCCTGACCGGCAACCAGGATGCGGCCGCTCGTCGGCTTGACGTCGCGGTTGAGCGTCGACAGCAGCGTGGTCTTACCCGAGCCGGAGTGACCGACCAGGAAGACGAACTCGCCCGGATAGATCTCGATGTTGATGTCGTCGAGTGCAGGCTTGTTGGGCTGTGCCGGATAGATCTTGGTGACATGCTCCATAAGGATGACGGGCTCGACACCGGCCTGCTTGGCCATCTTCTTGCGGCTGGCCTGCGGATCGATGGGCGCAAACACCGACGTAAAATCGGGGTTGTTGAGCGCGTTATCGAGGCTTGCGACCTCGGCGGCCTGATCGCTCTCGACCACCGGGGCAGCAGGCCGCGTGGGATCGGGAATAGCAGCAAAGAGACCGGACTGCGCAGGCTGAGGAGCCGGCGTCGCAGGGGCCATGGGGTCGGGAATG
>CAJMOM010000057.1:0-9375 GCA_905215005.1 uncultured bacterium
CTGTCGGGCTCCGGCGGTGAAAGTGCGAATAATCTCATATTTTTCGCCGCGGGAGCGCATCGCGTCGGGAAAAATCGTACCTTTGTCAGGGTAAAAGAGAATCCCCGCATTATGATTTACGACAATATCCTGGGAACGATCGGTTCGACGCCGATGGTGCGCCTGAACCACTTTTCCCCCAACCGGCAGGTCAATATTTTCGCCAAGCTCGAAGGCTTCAACCCTACGGGCAGCATCAAGGACCGCATTGCGGTCAAGATGATCGAGGAGGCCGAGCGCGAGGGGAGGCTCACGCCGGGCAAAACCATCATCGAACCCACGTCGGGCAATACGGGCATCGGCCTGGCGATCGTGGGAATCGTCAAGGGGTATCCCGTGGAGATCGTCATGTCGGAGGCCGTGTCGATCGAACGGCGCAAGATCATCCGCTCCTACGGCGCCAAGGTGATTCTCACTCCCGCCGAGGAGGGTACCGACGGGGCGATCCGTTATGCGCGTGCGGCCGTAGCGTCGGACCCCGACCGCTATTTCATGCCCGATCAGTTCGCCAATGCCTGGAACTACCTGGCGCACTACGAGAATACGGCGCTGGAAATCTGGCAGCAGACCGGCGGCAACATCGACTACCTCGTCTGCGCCATCGGGACTTCGGGGACGCTGATGGGTCTTTCGCGTTTCCTCAAGGTGATGAAGCCCGACATCAGGGTCGTCTGCGCGCAACCGATCCGGGGCCATTATATCCAGGGATTGAAGAATATGGAGGAGGCTATCGTCCCGGACATTTACGATCCTTCGCAGATCGACATGCAGGAGATGGTCGAGAGCGAAGAGGCGATCGCCATGGCGCGGGAGATCATCGCCAGGGAGGCGATCTTCGCCGGCATGAGCAGCGGCGCCGCGATGCTGGCGGCCGTGCGCACCGCGCAGCACATCGAACGGGGCAATATCGTGGTGGTTTTCCCCGACCGTGCCGAGAAATACCTGAGTACGACGATGTTCGACGAGTTCGCGGACTGATGTGCGGACGGTGGATGTGAAAAAGCCTGCGACCGGAAAGTCGCAGGCTTTTTTGCTGTCGCAGTGCTTGATTTTTGCCGTCCCAGCCCTTATTTTTGGGCGTTGTAGGCTTCGACGCCGCTCTTGAGGAATCCCACGAAATTGTCGACGTTGAGGTCGTATCCGCGGGGCGGCACGAGTTGTTTCCCGTTCCGTCCCTGGAGTACGTAGTAAGGCTGGGCATTTACCCCGTAGGTTTTCAGGGCGTAATACGAGTTTATCTTGCCGAGGCTTTTAAGCACCTTTCCCGCGTCGGTCGTTACCCAGTCGCTTTCGGGAAGCACTTTTTTGTCGTCGGAGTAGAGCGCCACGATCACGTAGTCGTTGCGCAGGATGTCGAGCACCTGCGGGTCTGCCCATACGCGGGCTTCCATTTCGCGGCAGTTGACGCACCCGTGCCCCGTGAAGTCGATGAAGAGCGGTTTGCCGACCTTAGCGGCATAGGCCTCGGCTTCTTTCAGGTCGAAGAATCCTTCGAGGCCGTGGGGCAGGTGCAGGAAATCGCTGTGCTTGGGTTTCTGTCCCTCGACGGTCAGCAGCATGCGCGTTTCTCCGCCCGAAGCGGTCGGCGCTTCCTTCCCGATCACGAAATCCTGCGTATGCAGCGGCGGCAGGTAGCCCGAGAGGCCTTTGAGCGGGGCGCCCCACATGCCGGGGACGAGGTATACGACGAACGAGAAGGTGACGATGGCCAGCGCCAGGCGTCCTACGCCGAGGTAGGGCATGTCGCTGTCGTGGACGAACTTGATTTTACCCAGCAGGTAGAGACCCAGCAGCGAGAAGGTCACGATCCACACGGCGAGGTAGATCTCCCGGTCGAGCAGTCCCCAGTGGTAGGTCTGGTCGGCGACCGAGAGGAACTTCATGCCCAGCGCGACTTCGATGAATCCCAGCACGACTTTCACCGAATTGAGCCATCCGCCGCTTTTGGGCAGCTTCTTGAGCATCGACGGGAAGAAGGCGAAGACGGTGAAGGGAAGCGCGAAGGCGACGGAAAACGCCAGCATGGTGACGATCGGGCTCCAGAATTCGCCCGACGTCGATTTGATAAGCACCGAACCTACGATCGGGCCCGTGCAGGAGAAGGATACCAGCACGAGGGTCAGGGCCATGAAGAAGATGCCGGCCAGGCCTTTCGAGTCGGCTTTGCTGTCGGTTTTGAGCGCGCCCTGCTGGCCCTGCAGGCCTTTGGCAGCGATCTGGGTGCCGAGGAGGCCCCTTGCGTCTATGTCGCCAACGCCGGCAAGGAGCTGCGCCAGAACGTCTTTGCTATTACGCAAGAGCTTCGCGCCGCAGGCATCGTGACCGAGGCCGACTATCAGGGCCGTTCGCTCAAGGCCCAGTTTAAGCAGGCCGATAAGGTGGGCGCCAAGCTCATCCTGGTCCTGGGCGGCGACGAGCTTGCCGCCGGCAAGGTCAAGGTGCGCGACATGGAGAGCCATGAAGAGGCCCTTGCCGATCTGGCCAACGTCGTCGAGGCGGTTCGCGAGCGCCTGTAGCGCATCTTTTTGAGCTGCGGACCCGCTAACACGTCCCGCTTGCGCCGAGCGATTGTTTCGGGGGTGTTTCGCATTTATGCGGAATGCCCCCGTTTGTGTATGCCGTCCACCGAGAAATACGACCATTTAGAGCAAAAACCCTTGCAATGCAGAAAATACTTTTGTGTGGTAAAGCGCAATCAGTGTCGAAAGTATTTCGCAAGCGCCTATAATGAATACCGCATGTTACGTGCATAGAAGGAGGAATGGGAGGAAACGTGGCTGAGAACCTAAGCAACCAGTCTGTACCCGAAGCCGCGGCGCGCGTCGCTGCCGTGGTCAACCGCCTCGTTAACCGAATCGGCTCGAATGCCGAGTCCAGGGAGCGTCTCGCCGAGATCGAGATCCCCGAGGAGCTGCGCGACAATCTGGCGTTGTTCCTGCGCCTGGAGCGTCGTGTGCTTAGCGAGTATGATCCTGAGATCGCGGACCTGTTCGACAAAATCCTGTCGGCCGAGATTGTGGCCAATGCCGGCAACCCCGGTACCCGCGCTGCCGACGAGGCCGTCGACGAGCAGGGCGTGCCCACCGCCGACGAGCCCACTGCCGTGGCATTTCGTGAGGTCGTCGATCTGATCGACAGCCTGCCGCTCGATAAGCAGCAAGTCATTGTCCGCGCCTTTACGAGCTTCTTCCATCTGGCAAACCTGTCGGAGGAGAACTACCGTGTGGCGCAGCTGCGCGAGCGCGAGGCCGGTGCGTCGACCGATACCGAGGTCGATCCCGCCAACGAGCTCACCGTCGCCTATCACCAGCTGGTGAATGAGCTGGGCGTCGAGGGCGCCAACGAGCTGCTCGGCAAGCTTGAGTTCCATCCTGTCTTTACCGCACATCCCACCGAGGCCCGTCGTAAGGCCGTCGAGGGCAAGATTCGCCGTATCTCCAACCTGCTGGAGGAGCGTCCGCGTCTGGGCGGCTCCGACCTGGTGGAGAACGAGCGCCATATGCTGCAGGAGATCGACGCCCTGGTGCGTACGAGCCCCATCGCGCTCAAGAAGCCCACGCCGGTCGAGGAAGCCGATACCATCATCGACATCTTCGATAACACGCTGTTCGACGTTATCCCCGTCATCTATCGTCGCTTTGACGACTGGGTGCTGGGCGACAAGGCCGGTACCGTGCCGCCGCTGTGCCCGGCGTTCTTCCATCCCGGCAGCTGGATCGGTTCCGACCGCGACGGTAACCCCAACGTTACCGCCAAGGTGAGCCGTGAGGTTGCCGCCAAGTACTTCACCCACATGGTGCTCAAGCTCGAGGACAAGTGCCGTCGCATCGGCCGCAACCTCACGCTCGAGGCCACCTACAGCAAGCCGTCTGCCGAGCTCATCAACCTGTGGAACCATCAGGTCGAGATGAGCCCTCGGTACACGGCCCGCGCCGAGTTGATCTCCGAGCACGAGCCGCATCGCGCCGTCATGCTCGTCATGGCCGACCGTCTGAACGCCACCGTGCGCCGTATCACCGACACCATGTACCACAGCGCCGATGAGTTCCTGGAGGACCTGCGCGTCGTCCAGCGCTCGTTGGCCGCCTGCGGTGCCGTCCGTGCTGCCTACGGCCCGGTCCAGACCATCATCTGGCAGGTCGAGTCCTTCGGCTTCCACATGGTCGAGATGGAGTTCCGTCAGCACTCCGTGGTGCACGCCCGCGCCCTCAAGGATATCCACGAGAACGGTATCCATGGCGACCTGCAGCCCATGACGCGCGAGGTCATCGATACCTTCCGCGCTATCGGTTCCATCCAAAAGCGCTACGGCAAGAAGATGGCGCACCGCTACATCATCTCGTTCACCAAGAGTGCCCAGCATGTGGCCGACGTCTTTGAGCTGGCCCACCTGTCCTTCGCACACGAGGAAGACGTTCCCGAGCTCGACGTGATCCCGCTGTTCGAGCAGCTCGAGGACCTCGAGGGCTGCGTTGACGTGCTCGACCAGATGCTTACGCTGCCCGTGGTGCAAAAGCGCCTTGCCCAGACCAACCGCCGCATGGAGGTTATGCTGGGCTATTCCGACTCCTCCAAGGACGCCGGTCCTACCACGGCCATGCTCGCGCTGCACTCCGCGCAGGAGCGCATCGCCAAGTGGGCAGAGAAGAACGATATCGACCTGGTGCTCATGCACGGTCGCGGCGGTGCCGTGGGCCGTGGCGGCGGCCCGGCCAACAAGGCCGTGCTGGCCCAGCCCAAGGGTTCGGTCAACTGCTTCTTTAAGCTCACCGAGCAGGGCGAGGTCATCTTTGCCCGTTACGGTAACCGCACGCTGGCTCAGCGCCACGTTGAGTCCGTTGCCGCCGCAACGCTTTTGCAGTCGGCCCCGAGTGTCGAGAAGACCAACACCGAGACCACGCAGAAGTTCTGGGATATGGCCGAGAAGCTCAACGCCGCAAGCCACGAGCGCTATCTGGACCTGCTGAATACCGAGGACTTTACACCGTGGTTCTCGACCGTGACGCCGCTGACCGAGGTCGGTCTGCTGCCGATCGGCTCGCGTCCCGCCAAGCGCGGCCTGGGTGCCAAGTCGCTCGACGACCTGCGTACCATTCCGTGGATCTTCAGCTGGAGCCAGGCGCGCATCAATCTGGCCGCTTGGTACGGCCTGGGTACCGCCTGCGAGCAGTTGGGCGATCTGGACCAGCTTAAGGCTGCCTACCAGGAGTGGCCGTTCTTCCGCACCTTTATCGACAACATCGAGATGTCGATCGCCAAGACCGACCAGCGCATCGCCAAGATGTATCTGCACCTGGGCGATCGCCAGGATCTGTCCGAGAAGGTCTTTACCGAGATGCAGCTCACGCGTAAGTGGGTCCTTGCCATCGTCGGTGACGAGTGGCCGCTGCAGCGTCGTCGCGTGCTCGGCTGCGCCGTTCGCGTGCGTAATCCCTATGTCGACGCCCTGTCCATCGCCCAGGTCCGCGCCCTTCGTGAGGTGCGTATGAACCAGGACGAGATGGCCGAAGAGAAGAAGGCCGAGTACATGAGCCTGATTCTTTCGACTGTGACTGGCGTCTCGGCAGGACTGCAGAACACGGGGTAATCGATAGCCCTGTGGCTCTCACCGGGGCCTGATGGGTTTCCCTCTGAATGCGTCCTCGCACTTGAAGCCCCCTTATCCTGCTCCTTCGGAGCTGTGGATAAGGGGGCTTCGTGCTGCGGAATGCATTCAGAGGGAAACCCGTCGGGTCCCTTCGTCCTCGGTCTTCGGGGATTAAAGCTGAGGAGAAGAATGGCGCGCTTCACGCTTAATGTGGAGTGTGGCGAGGGCTTCTTGCGTCCTGCGGAGTGTGCCTAAAAGTAAACTAATGGCGGACCCTGCGATGTCCGGCCTTCGGCGGATCAGCCGCTGGGTGAGGGTGGTGCTTGGGGCGACGTGCAAAAAACGGAGTTTTCAGCAGCCAAAGATTGGTGCATAAGGCTATGGGTGACGTTCGCGGCCCCTGTTGATGCTTTTGCACGACGATTGGGCTTTGGCGACGATCATATATGGCTGGTTTCTCGCCGCATGCTATCCAGATGGGACGAGTCATGGGGACTATCTACCTTTTGAAAGGCTTTTGACACCAAAAACTTATCCCGCGATGCTGAATACTCGCAAAAATGCACGCTCCGGAGGGTACCACCCTGTTACGGCTAGAAATCCATGCGCCATTATATGCAATTAATTAACGCATTTATGCAAAATGGCTTACGTGCGAACGTCTCGGGGTAGATGTTTGCCTCGGCGCTGCGTAAATCATCCTGTCTATAGTGTCTTTGACAGGCGGCCGCGGTTCCCTTTGGGATCGCGGCCGTTTTGTTGTGGGTCAAATATGAACGTTGTGTTAATGAGTCGGTGGACGGTGGTGTTTTTCGGTGAGCGGCGTATCCTTCCAACGGTTTATCTAGTGTGTCAGTTGAAAGGAAGAGGGCGCTCGTCATTGTTTGAATGTGAACTGCCGTTTGACCACAAGACGTTGCATCTGGAGCTTGAGGATAAGAACTTCGTGGGTGTGATGGAAGGTCATCAAAACGAGTTTAAGACTACAAAATCACAGGAAGAGCTGGTAGAGGAGTCACTTGCCAACCCTTATGGCTCGCCTTCGCTCGAGGAGCTTTGTGCTGGCAAGAAGGATATTGTCATCATTAGCTCCGATCATACGCGCCCCGTTCCCTCGCGTGTGACGATGCCTATTCTGCTGCATCACATCCATTCCGCTGCGCCCGAGGCTCGAGTGCGTATTTTGGTTGCTACGGGTATGCATCGTCCTTCGACGCACGAGGAGCTCGTCAACAAGTACGGCGAGGAGATCGTTGCCAACGAGGAAATCGTTATGCACGTCGCGACTGACGACAGCGTGATGAAGAAGATCGGCACTCTGCCTTCCGGTGGCGAGTGCATCATCAACAAGATTGCTGCCGATTGCGATCTGCTGCTTGCCGAGGGCTTTATTGAGCCGCACTTCTTTGCCGGTTTCTCTGGTAGCCGCAAGTCCGTCCTGCCTGGCATCGCCAGCTACAAGACCATCATGTACAACCACAACGGTCAGTTTGTGAATGATTCCCATTCGCGTGCTGGCAACCTGTGCCACAACCACGTGAGCGAGGACATGTTTGCCGCCGCCGAGATGGCTCACCTTGCCTTTGTGCTCAACGTGGTGCTCAACGGCAAGCACGAGGTCATCGGCTCCTTTGCCGGCGATATCCACAAGGCGCACGAGGCTGGCTGCGAGTTCGTGAAGAGCCTTGCCGGCGTTGAGCCCGTCGAGTGCGAGATTGCCATCACCACCAACGGCGGCTACCCGCTCGACCAGAACATCTACCAGGCTGTGAAGGGCATGTGCTCTGCCGAGGCCACGCTTCCCGAGGGCGGCGTGATCATCGACGTCGCCGGCTGTGCCGACGGTCACGGTGGCGAGGGCTTCTATCACAACATCGCCGACAATGATCCGGCAGAGTTTGAGCGCGCCTGCATCGACCGTCCTAAGGACGAGACCCTGCCCGACCAGTGGACGAGCCAGATCTTTGCCCGCATCCTGGCGCATCACCCTGTGATCATGGTTACCGACCTGTGCGATCACCAGATGATCAAGGATATGCACATGACGCCGGTCAACACCCTCGATGAGGCGCTCAAGCTCGCCTTTGAGATGAAGGGTGCCGATGCCAAGGTGGCCGTCATTCCCGATGGCCTGGGCGTTGTTGTCGCTCAGCACTAGTGCGCGGCCTAAACGAATCGTTTATAACCGACAAGAAAGATAAGGTTTTATGCTTACCAAACTCCTCTGCGAATTCGGCGCAACGGCCCTCATGATCATCTTTGGCGTGGGCGTACACTGCGATACCGTGCTTAAGGGCACCAAGTATCAGGGCTCCGGTCACATGTTTGCCATCACCACCTGGTCTTTTGGCATCTCGGTCTGCCTGTTTGTCTTTGGCGGCGCCGTGTGCATGAATCCCGCCATGGTGCTTGCCCAGTGCATCGTAGGCCTGGTGCCGTGGAGCAGCTGCATCCCCTTCATGATTGCCGATATGCTCGGCGGCTTTGTGGGCGCCGTAATCGCTTGGCTGATGTATGCCGATGAGTTCAAGGCTTCCGAGGGCGTCGTCGACCCCATTGCCCAGCGCAACATCTTCTCGACCAACCCCACCACCGAGGGCACGAACTATGCCCGCAACTTCTTCTGCGAGGCCATCTGTACCTTCGTGTTCATCAGCGCCATCCTTGCCGCTGCTAGCCGCGCTGGCGAGAACGTTCTGATGCTCGCCATCTGCGTTGGCCTGATCGTTTGGGCCGTTGGCATGGGCATGGGTGGCATCACCGGCTTCGCCATGAATCAGGCTCGTGACCTTGGTCCTCGCATGGCCTATCAGGTGCTGCCGATTAAGAACAAGGCTGACAACAACTGGAAGTATGGCCTGCTTGTTCCTGGCATCGCGCCGTTTATCGGTGCCGCTCTGGCCGCGCTGTTTGTGCACGGTTTCTTGGGCATGTTCTAGTCTGAGGCTACATAGTTGTCCGCTGGCCGCATGGGGTAACTTCCCAGCGCGTCCTCGGACATGCAAAAAGGCTCGCTGCGCACTTCGTGCGGCGAGCCTTTTTGCGTCCTGCGGAATGCGCTGGGAAGTTACCCCATGCGGCCAGCTGCGGGGTCTTTGTTGCGTTCGTACAAGCAACCCAACATATATATCTGAATTTGGATGGGAGGGGCTTGTTGCTGGTAGGGGCGTTGAAGTGCGGGTGACACTTTTGGATGCGTGACACCCTGGGTTGGGGCGATGCTTTGGGATGAGCTTCTTATTTAGGTGAAGAGGGGTTTTATGGCTGAGAGGTAGTCTTTGGCTACGTCGGATTTTTCTGCTTGGAAGTTGTGCCATGCCCACCATTGGACGGTGGCTACGAAGCTTGAGGCTATGTGGTGTAGTAGGAAGCTTCGGTCCATGGTGGCGGCGGGGCCGTTTGGGTCGGTAGGGACGGTTTCGGCTGCTCGTGAGATGATGGTCTTGCGTAAGCAGTCGGCGAAGACGCGTGAGCCGGCGCCGGCTACCAGCGCTCGGACGCCCTGGCGGCGCTCCCAGAGGTTGTTGAGGATATGCTCGACCTGCACGAGTGGGTCGTCGAGGGGCGTACCGTCATCGTCGAGGGCGTGGGCGCAGATATCGCTCACGAGCGCGGCGAGTAGGTTGTCTTTGCTCTTGAAGAGGCCGTAGAACGTGGCCCGACCCACATGGGCGCGAGCGATGATGTCGCCGACGGTGATCTTGCCGTCTTTCATGGCTTCGTCAATGAGCGGCATCAGCTTCGTACGG
>CAJMOM010000058.1:0-9321 GCA_905215005.1 uncultured bacterium
GCCAGGCAGCAACGGCGCCTGGCCTTCAAAATATCATGGTGCCCCCGGGCGGATTCGAACCGTCGACACCCGCTTTAGGAGAGCGGTGCTCTATCCCCTGAGCTACGGAGGCATGTTGTACTAGTGTAGCAGATTTACTGCATCGCAATACGTCGCATGACTAGACTTCGAAGTTGCGGTGGAATAGTTCCTGTTTGAAGCATCTAAAGCCGTATTTAGGAACTATTTCACCGCAACTTATGAGGAGCTAGTTACCTTTGTGGAAGAGGTTTTTGATAACGGACGGGATGCTCTTGGCGCCCTTGGCAGTCACATCGATAAAGTCGGGCGAACGCACGAGCTTATCCTCGTCGACGTACTTGCGGACCGCACGAAGCGTCTCTTTGTCGTCGCGCGTCGAAAACGTAAAGTGACCGTTATCCTTGGTGAAGATGGCAAAACGCGTAATCTTCTTGGTGCCGCGCAAAACCTCGGCGGCAATATAGTCGACCTCGTCCCACGGGATCTGAATATAATCCTCGGGATTGCGCTCGTTATAGTACTCAAACGCCTTATTGCCCACCATCACGTTACCGTGGCTGGTAAGCCCCATCAGGCAGGTTGCCGGCGTTGCCAGATCGACCGTGCTGTTCTGAGATTGCGCCATGCGCGCCTCGCCCTCCAAATAAAACAATCGGACCGCATCCAGTGTACCCACCGGGTGCGGTCCGTTTCAATGGCTCAAAAGCCCTTACCTAGCAACTCTCGGTCTTAAGCCGAAACATGCTTACATGAAGCCGCAGAAGCGACCGATGATGCCGACGGCGAAGAGAGCCAGGATGATGACGATCGGGCTGACCTTCTTCTTGAGGAGCTTGCAGACCAGCAGGGTCAGGCACACGGCGGCAAGGCCGGGGATGAGCTGATCGAGGTTGGCCTGAAGCGTGGTGACCTTCATCTGATCAAGGGCGGTAGCACCGATGGAGTTATACATCGTCAGCGCTTCCTTGATACCCTCGGAACCGGAGGGCAGGCTAGCCCAGTCGATAAAGGCGCCAGCAGACTGCTTGACCGTGGAGACGATCGGGGTGAAGGAAATGGACACCCAGCGCTCGACCAGGGCGCCGATGATGAACATACCCAGGATGGAAGCGCCCTCGGTAACCTTGCCCATCAGACCGCCGGAGAGGTCCTTGGCGATGGAGGAGCCGACCTTGTAGCCAAACTCCTGCGTGTACCACAGGAAGGCGTAACGGATGATGTTCCACGCGAAGAAGAACAGCAGCGGACCGGCGATGCTACCGGACAGGGCCAGGGAAGCGCCCAGAGCACCCAGAATCGGGCGAAGGGTGAACCAGAAGACGGGGTCGCCGACACCGGCGAGCGGGCCCATCATACCGACCTTGACGCCCTGAATGGCGACGTCATCGATCGGAGCACCGTTGGCGCGCTCCTCCTCGAGGGCGAGGGTAACGCCAATGACGGGGGCGGAAACATAGGGGTGGGTGTTATAGAACTCCAGGTGGCGCTTAAGAGCGGCAATCTGGTCATCCTTGCTGGTGTAGAGCTTCTTGATCGCAGGGATCATTGCGAAGCACCAGCCGCCGTTCTGCATACGCTCGTAGTTCCACGAGCCCTGAAGGAACTGATGACGGAAGCAAACCTTCTTGCGGTCAGCCTTGGTGAGCTGAATCTTGTTCTCTGCCATATGTATCACTCCCCTCCTACTCGTAATCGTTCAGAATGTCGCCGAGCGGGTCGCCGGAGCCACCGCCCATGCCGCCACCCTGCTTGGCCAGATCCTTAAGGCCAAGGTAGATGAGGGCAAGGGAGATGCCGATGAGACCAAGGGCGATCAGCGTGAGCTGAGGGATGGCAGCAAGGACAAAGCCGAGGACGAAGAACGGCCAGGTCTCCTTGGTGGCCATCATGTTGATGACCATGGCGTAACCGACGGAAGCGACCATGCCGCCGCCGACAGCCATGCCGCCGGACAGCCAGTCGGGCATAGCGTTAAGCGCGTTGGTAACGGCCTCGGCCGGGATGACGCACAGAAGCACTGCCGGGATGGCGATACGAAGGCCCTGCATGAGGATGGCAGCGTACTGCCAGCGCTCGATGCCGGAGAAGTCGCCCTTCTCGGCGCAACCGTCCATGGCGTGAGCGATAGCGGTAGCAATGGTACGGCAGATCATGGTCAGGAACAGACCAGCGACCGACAGCGGGACGGCGACGGCGATGGCCGCGGTAACGGCCTTGGCCGAATCAGTGGCGCCGCCGTTGAGGGCGAGCACCATGATGATCGAAGAAGCGACCGAGGCCAGAGCGGCGTCAGGCGCGACAGCGGCGCCAACGTTAGCCCAGCCAAGGGCCATCATCTGGAGCGAACCGCCCAGGAGGATGCCCTCCTGAAGGTGACCGGTTACGAGACCGATAAGCGTGCATGCCACGAGCGGCTGATGGAACTGGAACTCATCCAGAATGCCTTCCATACCGGCAAGCAACGCGACAATCGCAACAAGCAGAATAGTGATTGCAGACATGTATCGGACCCTCCTTTACTATGCTTGAGCGGCCAGTTCGGCCTTAGCTTTCTTCAACATGGCGTCGAGATCCTCGGAGGAATCCGAAGGAACCTTGCGAACCTCGAACTTGACGCCCTTGGCCTTGAGAGCCTCGAGAGTCTTGACGTCGTCATCGCCCATGGCGACGGCGTTGGTGACGACGACCTTGCCCTTGGAGTGAGCCATGGAACCGATGTTGACTTCCTTGATGTCGACGCCGGCCTCGATGGCCTTGAGCAGATCCTGCGGGTTCTCGAAGAGCAGCATGGCCTTGGTGTCACCAAAGCGCGTGTCCTTGACGACCTCGGCCATCTTCTTGATGGGCACGACGTTGGCATGGACTCCCGGAGGGGCAGCCTGCTCGATCATGGTCTTGCGGAGCTCGTCGTGAGCAACGCCGTCGGAAACCACGATGATGCGGTTGGGGTTGATCTGCTTGGTCCACGTGGTGGCCACCTGACCATGAAGCAGACGGGTGTCGATACGGACGTGGGCAATCTTGATGTGCCCGTCGCCGATGACCGTTCCCGGAGGAATGGCGCCTGCAGGAGCAGCGGCGGCCGCAGCCGGCTTCTTCTCCTCGGGCTCCAGAGACTCGGGCTTGACGCGCACGCCAGCCTTAGCCTCAGTCACGAGATGTTTTGCGATCGCATGTGCAGTGTTCTTTGCGTCAAAGCGCTGCGAATATGCCTCGATGAGCATAGGCAGGTTGACACCGGTGACGATAGCCCAGGAATCGTGGCCCTCGATGAGCCCGCTGATCTGGTTGAACGGCGTGCCGCCCCACAGATCAACGAGGAAGAGCACCTGCTCCTGGTCCTCGAAGGAAGCGACTGCTTCCTCGACCTTGGCACGGAAGTCGTCGGGGCCCATGCTCGGCTCGAGCGAGACCACGGCAACAGACGGCTGATCGCCAAAGACCATCGAGCCCGTCTGCTTGATTCCAGCTGCCAAGTCCCCGTGGCTAGCAAGAACAATACTTACCATCACATAACCTCCTTTTTGTCTACGTATTTCCTACACGACATGAAAGGAGTATACCTGTTTGGATTGTGGAATTATAGCTAAATTCGCAAAAGGTTGGATTATTTGTTTAAACGTCTAAGTTTGTTACAAATTGGTTACGTTGCTGGTTTACAGCTCATTGCCTGCTAAAACGTGATTTGCTGATTGTTTTCAAAGACATATAAAGGTGCACCGTTCGTTAAGACCGCTTTTAGGTGAATCCCAATGCGTCTGCGTGCCACCATTTTGTTTAAACAGACATGACTTGACTAACCGAAGCAAATATGTTTAGAACTCTAGCCCATGTAGACATTAGATGTTAGGCGATGTGGAGAGGGTTGGCGGCGTCGACGGCATCGGGGGCGTCGGAGAGGCCGTCAGGAGCAGCGTCTGCCGGGTCCTCGTCGGGGGTCTCGATCTGTTTGATCATGACCTCCTGGCCCTGCAGCAGGTATGTTTCACCGCTGCCGCAATGGGGGCAAGTCTTGCCGTGCTCGACCGTCGCGTAGTCGCGGCCGCACGCCTCGCAATGCGTCACGGCCTCGACAGGCTCCACGATAAGCTCCGCGCCCTGCGTGATAGGCTTTTTATCCGCCGCCCAGCGCCAAGCGTCGAGCAGCAAGTCGGGAACGACGCCCGAGACCTCGCCCAGCAGCAGCGTGACGCTCGAAACGCGACGCACGCCATGAGCGCGCGCCACATTCTCAACATCGCGAATGATGTGATAGACGATTCCGAGCTCGTGCACTTTTAATTCCTTCCGCCGTTCTACCGAACGGCGGTCGGCTTGACGCTGCGCGAGCCCCAGACGGGCGATCTGCCTTTCAATCGTCGGGCATGGGCAAAAGCCCTATGCCCTCCTCTTTCAAGGCACCTTGCCTCATCAGCTGGCTTTTCGCTGACATTGATAGGACATCGAGGTAACCACCGCTGGACTTATCGAATGAAGTTGGTCGTTGCGCGATCTGCCTCGGGTGCGTTGATACCGGCGGCCTGTCCTGCCTCGATGCAGCGCAGGAGCCAGGCCATGTTTTTGCCGATGTTTCGCATGGTGGCAAGGCCCTCGGCATCCCCGTCGGCGTCGCCGGGCACGCGGCCAAACACGTTGTTCCAGTAGGTGGAAGCAACCACGGGCATTTGCTTAATGGTGAAGTACTTGTTGAGCACATCGAACGTGGTCGACGTGCCGCCACGACGGGCGACGGCGACCGCGGCGCCGGGCTTGTGCTCAAAGGCGTGCCCGCCTGCATAGAAGGCGCGATCGAGAGCCGAGAGGATGCGCCCGCTGGGGTGCGCATAGTAGACAGGTGAGCCAAAGACAAAGCCATCTGCCTGCCCGGCGGCAGCGATGAGCTCGTTCACCACGTCATCGTCAAAGGTGCAGCGTCCGCCAAGCTTGCCGCACTGACCGCAGCCGATGCAGTCGCGAATGGGCTTGGCGCCCAGCTGAAACACCTCGGTATCAATGCCTTCCGCATTAAGTTGCTCTGCGACCTCGGCGAGTGCGCGGGCGGTGTTGCCGTTTGCCTTGGGACTGCCATTGACCAAAAGAACCTTCATCACAAACTCCCTCTGCTGCCGGTGACTTCTGCGGAGGATTATCGCACGAGAGGGCAGATGGCGTGGGGCGCGATGTGAAACGGCTTTTGTTTCACATCGCGCCCCATGACGCTAGTCCAGCTTGGTGCCTGGTACTTGCGGCGCCTCTTCAAGCAACGCTTTAAGCTCGTTCAAAATGGAAACGGGCTGACGGTCGACGCCGTCCAGATGGAGCGTGGCCACGCGAATGGGCGGCTGATATTCAAGCGAGCCGATGAGCACGGGAGTACCCAGGAACCGTTCGATGTCGCTTGCGATCTCGTCGATTGCCTCGGGGCCGAGCTCATCGAAGAGTGCCACGAATGTCGGCCCCGTCGAGCGGAACAGGCGGCCCTTGCCGCGCGAACAATCCATGAGGCAGGCGGCGCTTTCGGCGAGCACGCGGTCGCCTGCATCGAATCCAAAGCGGGCATTGACCTCGGCGATATCGTCGATCTTAATGGCAATAAAGCCTGCCTCGCGCGGCACGCGGCGCATCTCTCCAATAGCGTTGGCCAGGGCGTGAACATCACCCAGGCCCGTTACCGAGTCGGTCGTATCCGCTAGGCTTCGGTTGATGATGATGCCCACGTACATGTTGGGCTCAGTATCGGTGCTGTCCAAGCGGTAGCCCGTGCAGTCGCAAAGTGCGTACGCTCCGGTGGCATCCATTACGCGATACTGCATGTAGTGGAAGTGCCATGTGCCGTTTATCACCATATCGAGCTCGGCGCGTACGTTGTCGCGGTCCTCGGGATGAACGCGGGCAAGCCACATATCGACCGAGTTAAAAGGGTGCTGGGAAGGCAGGTCAAAATCGCGCACGGCGTTGACCGACCATTGCGATTCGCCCGTATCGAGATTGAGGATAAACGGATAGCGCGTCTCGGAGCTCATAGAGATCGCTTGGAATACGCGGTCGTTGCACGGAAGCTGCTCGGCAATTGGGTGTAGCGGCGCGTCATTGTCTTTCGGTTGCTGCACACGATGCATAAGCTTATAGCGATACATCTTGCGATCGGCATCCATCGTCATCTGGCGACGCGTGTCGCCGGCAAGTGGATTGACGCGCGAGCAGCCAAAGCTAAAGCTGCCGATCATGGGCGCCTTGCCGCCTGAGCTCGCCTCGATCAGCCCGGCACGTACCTGCTCCAAGCGCTGCTCGAGTTCAGTTTCGTTTGCGGAGAGCGAGATAAGCACAAACTCGTCTCCACCGATACGAAACAGTAGTTCATCGTGCTCCATGGTTTCGGAGAGCGTGCGGCAGATGCTCAGAATATAGCGATTGCCTTCGGCGTGGCCAAACCTATCATTGCAATGCTTGAGATGGTCGATGTCAATATAGGCGCAGGTGAAAGGGTCGCCTTTGTGCCAGAGCTGCTCGACGTGACGGTCGAATCCGTTGCGGTTGCCCAAGTTGGTGAGCGGATCGATATAGGCGTTGCGCTCAAGCAGCTGGCGCTCTTGTTGCAGGATGGCATGCGTCTTTCGCAGTTGCTCACCAACGGCGCGTAGCTCAGCAGGCAGCGCGGCAACATCGAGTTCGGCGGTCGAGACGCCGTTCGCAAGTCGCTGAAGATAGGCAATAATCGATTGCTCGCCCAGGCGATACGACTCGTTCATGATGGATAACCTCCTTGGGCGGAACAATGGTTTGTATCATATCCCCAATTCGGTTTGAATTGGGGAAATAAGTTAGCTAATGGAGACAATGCCCCCTTCGACGGTGGCGTTTTACGTGCGAGCGTATCAGTTGTTATTGCCGCCATCGAGCAATGCCTCAAAATCCTTTGCCGGCATGGGGCGGTAGTAGAGGAAGCCCTGAGCGTGGCAGGCTCCCATTTGTCGTAGCATGTTCGCCTGCTCATTTGTCTCGACGCCTTCGACCACGACCGGCAGATGGAGCGACTGCGCCATTTCGAGCATCGATGAAATGATCTGCGTGCTGCGGTCATGATCGCCGTCGACGGGCACAATCTGCCAAATGTACTTGTCGAGCGTCACCACAAAGCCGCTTTCCTCGAGTGCGGGGATATGGGTGCGCATACTGTGGGCGGCTATTATTCGACAAACGGTAGCGCGCCGATGCGATGTCCGATAAAAATGCGACTGAGACGATATATGTTGACGGGTATACTTGTCCCGGTTTAAAACGCAGGAACGGAGATGGTCGCATGGCACAGTCAAATATGACGCGCACGGTGGGGCTGGCGCTCGAGGGGGGCGGCTACCGCGGTATGTATACGGCGGGCGTGCTCGACGTTTGGATGGAGCACGGTTTGACCTGCGACCATATGGTGGGCGTCTCGGCGGGCGCGGCGTTTGGCTACAACTTTAAATCGCGCCAGATCGGCCGCGCCATTCGCTACAACAAGGCCTATTGCGCCGACAAGCGCTATGCGAGCGTGACCAGCTGGCTGCGAACCGGCGATATGTTCAATGCCGACTTTGCTTATCACGAGGTGCCTATCGAGCGCGATCCCATCGACTTGGAGGCGTATCGCGCCTGCCCCATGCGATTTACGTGCGTGTGTACCGATATCGAGACGGGCAAGGCCGTCTACCACGACCTGCCCTATGGCGACGAGAGGGATATCGAGTGGATCCGGGCATCGTCGGCGATTCCTGTGGCGACGCGTCCTGTTGCCATTGAGGGCCGTAAGTACCTGGATGGCGGCGTGGCTGATTCCATTCCCAGCGCTTGGTTGTTTGCGCAGGGGTATGACCGCAATATCGTGGTGCTCACACAGCCGGCGGGCTTTGTGAAGCAGCCCAACAGTGTGATGCCCATGCTGCGGCGCGTGTTCCGTCACTACCCGGAGTTTGTCGCAGCGCTTGAGCATCGGCATGAGGTCTACAACGCCACGCTCGATGACCTGGCGCGTCGCGAGGCTGCCGGCGAAATCTTTGTGGTACGGCCGAGCGAATCGGTGAAGGTGCCGTCGCTGTGCCGCGAACCGGATGAGCTCGAGCGCATCTACCAGGTCGGCCGCCACGATGCGGAGGCGACTTTGCCGGCGTTGGAAGCGTATCTGGCGGGGTAGGGCAAACTGCCGTGGACTCGGCGGAAAGCGCATCCCGGAATGGAGGTCCAAACTGGGATGCGCTTTCCATTGCTGAAGATATGAGGCTGCGGATCAGCTGCTCGGCTTATGTCTATGCCTGCTGCCAGGTGTCGACAAGCTCCTTGGCCGCGGCGCAGGGGTCGTCGGCACTGCAGACGGCGCTCACCACAAAGAAGCCGTCGACGCCGGTGGTCTTAAGCTGTGGCAGGTCGGCCGTCTTGACGCCGCCGCCCACCACGATGGGCACGGGGCTTGCTGCGTGGAGGGCGGCCAGGTCCTCAAAGCTCTTGGTGATGATAGAGCCATCGGCCGCGCGTCCGCAGTCGCGCTTGGTCTCGGTCTCGTGGAGCGGGCCGATGCCCAGGTAGTCGACCAGGCTCATGTCGGCGGTCTTGACGTACTCGAGCATCTCCTCGCAGCGGGCCGAAAGGCCCACGATGGCATCGGGGCCCAAAAGTTTGCGGCAGACCTCGACGGGAATATCGCTCTGGCCCACGTGTACGCCGTCGACAGCAATACCCTGCTCGCGCGCGGCGAGTACGCAGTCCAGGCGGTCGTCGATCAGCAAGGCGACCTGACCGGTCTTGCCGGCCTGTGCGATTGCCTGCGCGGCGTCTCCGGTCAGTGCGATGATCTCGCGGGCGCTTGCCACCTTGGAGCGCACCTGGATGCAGGTAAAGCCTGCGTCGAGCGCCTGGGCCACCACATCGCCCACGGGACGCCCCAGCGTGTTTTCGGGGCCGAGCACCAGATAGGCCGAGATATCAAGGTTGTCGCGGATACTCATCGTGTTTCCTCCTGCTTTTTGATCTGAGCTTCCATGCGCTCGAGCTTGCCGGTCATGGTGTCGGTAAATCCGGGTCGAATATCGGCTTTGAGCACGACTTCGGTGCGGATGCCCTTGCTCGCCAACACAAAGGTTGCGTCGCGCACGACCTGCATGACCTCGTCCCAGTCGCCCTCGATCTCGGTGAACATGGAGGTGGTGCGGTGGGACAGGCCGGAGTCGCGGATGACGCGGATGGCCTCGGCCACATAGGGCGCGAGCTCGTCTCCCACGCCGAAGGGCGCGATGGCAACGGCAACAAGGGTGTTCATAGGGCGGCCTTTCTCTTTGGTTGCAAATGCGG
>CAJMOM010000059.1:0-9302 GCA_905215005.1 uncultured bacterium
CGGCCTCGTCTGGGGTCATGAGGAAGGTGCCCAAACCCTCGATGGGCATCTCTACGTCGTTGTTGAGCTTCAGATACTCCATGGTCTCCTCCTTAATGGCGACTTTTCGAATACAAGGCTACGGCGTTTACTGACGTGCGAGAAGTTCACGTTGGAATGATGGATATAACCATGGGGTATATACGGCACATAATGCGTGACAGGAGGATCGATGTACAACCCACAGCTTGACACTTTCATCCGCGTGGCGGAGGCGGGCAGCTTCTCCAAAGCGGCACAAGAGTCCTTCATCACGCCCACGGCCGTCATCAAGCAGATGAACCTGCTGGAGTCGCGGCTAGGCCTTACGCTGTTCCACCGATCGCATCAGGGGCTTTCGCTTACGCGAGCAGGCAGGTCGCTGCTCGCCGACGCCCGCCATATCGTGCAGTACTCTCAAGAATCAATCGCACGCGCCCGCGTCGCCGAGCGTGGAGAAAAGCGCATCATCCGCGTGGGGGTGTCGCTCATGACGCCCAGCACGCCGCTCACGAAGCTGTGGCCGAAGGTGAAGGAACGTTGCCCTGGCATGAGCCTTCAGGTGGTCACGTTTGAAAACACACCCTCGGCGGCGCGCGGTTTGGCGAACCTCGGGCAAGACATGGATATCGTGGCGGGGATTTTCGACGATGCCTTTCTTAAAGAGCGCGGGTGCCTGGGCCTCGAGCTTTCGCGCGAGCCGCTCTGGTGCGCCGTTCCCGTCGACAACGAACTCGCCAAACGCGACGTCGTCACATTCGACGACCTCCACAATCACAGTCTTATGCTTATACGCCGGGGCTGGAACGCCGAAATCGACCGCGTGCGCGACGAGATACTCTTGCATCATCCTCAAATCGCGCTCGTAGACTTCCCGCAATATCGGGCGGAGGTGTTCAATCGCGGCGCGAACGAGGACCTCGCGCTTGCGACGCTGCCGTTGTGGGCCAACGTCCACCCTATGCTCAAAACCGTTCCTACCGATTGGGACTGTCTCGTGTCTTACGGGCTGCTTCATTCGCCGCACCCCGCAGACCATGTGCGGGAGTTCCTCGATGCGGTGTCTGCCGTGCTCGAGGCAAAGCATCGATAGGCAATCGCGAACAGATGCGCTTATGCCTATGGGAATAACGGGAACTGGCTTCTGAACTCGCGTTTTGATACCGTCGAGTACCGCCTGATGCTGTTTCGGCGTCGCCATAGAGCAAAGCCATCAGCGAAATAACGGGAATAACAGCCTCCGAACCTTCTGGTTCGGAGGCTTTCTTTTTGCATGTCTGCCTAAAACGACTCCTTGCCAAAGCCCCTTGAGCATCGGGCGGCATTATTGAGTGTGGGCGTTATCGTAGGTATCTTTGATTTCTTCCGGCAAATTGTCGGGAATCAGCGCCTTCACTCTATCCTCGTTGCCATCTTGGATCGCCTGCTCGTAGTACCAGCATTTGAACTTCAACATATCCAGCGCACGGTTCATGTTCGCGATCTCCGATTCCATGTGGGCCTTCCGCTCCTCGAAAATGGCCTTGCGCTTGGGATATGTCGATGGGCCCTCCGCGCACCATTCCATGAACAGCCGGATGTCCTTGATCTCCATCCCAGCCTTCTTCAGGCATTCGATGACCCGAAGCGCCTCGAGTTCCGTATCGCCGAATCGGCGAATGCCGGACGTCCGCTCCAATTCCGGGAACAACCCTTGCTTGTCGTAATAACGCAGCGTGGAAACGGGCAGATCGAACATCTCCGCCACCTGTCCGATTGTGTACATGGGTCCTCCGGACAAATCTCGAATTAACTCCTTGACCTAAAGTTAGGTTTAGGTATTACCTTCATTCTCGTCAATATAAATTGGGAGCGCAAGGGGTGTTCCGTAATCGCCGGTCACCCCGCCCTTGAGCAGGCGCGACGAATGGGCATGGGAGTCTAGGCGCGGCTTAGCTGCGCGGAAGCAGTTTTGCACTCAAAACCATCGACAGGAGGAAATCAATCATGGCAATTAAACAGACGGCAGGTAGAGATGCCCTGGGGGACTTTGCCCCCAAATTCGCACAGCTCAATGACGATGTGCTGTTCGGCGAGGTGTGGAGCCGAGAAGACAGGCTTTCCCTTCGAGACCGCAGCGTGGTGACGGTGGTTGCCTTGATGGCACAGGGGCTGACGGACTCTTCGTTCCAATATCATCTGATGTCCGCAAAGAACAACGGCGTGACCAGGGCGGAGATAGCGGAAATCCTTACGCACGCGGCGTTTTACGCAGGCTGGCCCAAGGCATGGGCGGCCTTTCGCATGGCGAAGGAGGTCTGGGCGGATAGCGATGCCGCCGACGCAAGAACCAAGCATCAAAACGAGATGGCCTTTCCCATCGGTGCCCCCAACGACGCATTTGCGAAGTACTTTATCGGTCAAAGCTACCTCTCACCCCTTTCCACCGAGCAAGTCGGCGTTTACAACGTGACGTTTGAGCCCGGCTGCCGCAACAACTGGCATACCCATCACGCCAAAAGAGGTGGCGGACAGATCCTCGTCTGCGTGGCTGGTCGAGGGTTTTACCAGGAATGGGGCAAACCGGCACAGGAGCTGTGCCCTGGCGATGTAGTAAATATTCCCGCGGGCGTAAAGCACTGGCACGGTGCGGCACCCGACAGCTGGTTCTCCCATCTCGCGGTGGAGGTTCCGGGCGAGGAGACCTCCAACGAGTGGTTGGAGCCCGTGGACGACGAGCAATACCTTAAAGCGACTGACAAGGAGGCTTAGGTATGGAACAGTTGAATCTGACGCAGGAATGGGACAAAGTATTCCCCAAAAGCGACAAGGTTGAGCACAGCAAGGCGACCTTCCACAACCGATACGGCATCACGCTGGCGGCCGACGTGTACGTACCGAAGAGCGCGGACGGTAAATTGCCCGCCATTGCCGTCAGCGGCCCGTTTGGCGCGGTGAAGGAGCAGTCCTCCGGTCTGTACGCGCAGAAGATGGCGGAGCTGGGCTTTTTCGCAATTGCCTTTGACCCGTCCTATACCGGCGAGAGCGACGGCACGCCCCGCTATGTAGCATCGCCGGACATCAACACCGAGGACTTCTGCGCAGCGGTGGATTTCCTCTCTGTGCAGGAAAGCGTTGACCCGGAGCGTATCGGCATCATCGGTATCTGCGGTTGGGGCGGCATGGCAGTCAATGCGGCGGCCATCGACACCCGTATCAAAGCTACCGCGGTTATGACCATGTACGATATGACCCGTGTGACCGCCAACGGCTATTTTGACGCCGAGGATTCCGAGCAGGCGCGCTTTGAAAAGCGGAAAGCGCTGAACGCGCAGCGCACCGAGGACTATAAAAACGGCAGCTATGCGCTGGCGGGCGGCGTGGTCGATCCACTACCGGAGGATGCGCCGCAGTTTGTAGCGGACTATTACGCCTACTACAAAACTCCGCGAGGCTATCATCCCCGCAGCCTGAACTCCAACGGTGGCTGGAATGTGACGTCCTCGCTGTCGTTTTTGAATATGCCGATTTTGCAATATAGCGGCGAAATCCGCTCAGCTGTGTTGCTGGTGCATGGCGAGAAGGCGCACTCCCGCTATTTCAGTGAAACCGCGTACGGCAAGCTGACGGGGGACAACAAGGAATTGCTCATTATCCCCGGCGCTAGCCACACCGACCTTTACGATCAGATGGACATCATTCCGTTTGGAAAGCTGAAGGCATTCTTTGAGGAATATCTGAAATAAGGCGTGCCTTGATTCAATGCCAAGTCTCCAGCAACGATTCTTCTAAAGAGTGGGAGTAGCTGAAACGAGGCGATTGAATAACTCCATACGTTTAGGTTAAAACAAACTAATATGCCGCGCGCCTGCGGCATGAAGGAGGGAGATTTCTATGAATATCGTTGTATTGAGTGGTAGCCCGCGTAAGGGCGCCAATACCGACACCATGGTTGAGGCGTTTGCCGAGACTGCGCGCGAGGGCGGCAATACGGTTGAGGTCGTCCGCGTTGCCGGCAAAAAGATCGCTGGTTGTCTGGGATGTCAGTACTGCTTTACCCATGAGGGCACTTGCGTGCAGAAGGATGACATGGCCGACGTGATCGAGTCGCTGAAAGGCGTCGACATGGTCGTCTTCGCCTCGCCTATCTACTGGTTTGATATCACCGCGCAGGAGAAGGCAGCCATCGACCGCCTGTCCGCCTTCGGTGCTACGGGCTTCCCGTTCACCAAGACGGCCCTTTTGCTCGATAGCCACAGCGAGGGCGTCTATGATGCGGCGATCGCTATGTACAAGTCAACCTGCGCGTACTGCAAGTGGGAGGACCAGGGCATTGTCACCATCAGCGGTATGACCGAGCGCGACAGCATGGCATCGTCGCCCAAGCTGGAAGAGGTGCGAGAGCTCGCCCGCAAGCTCGCCTAGCGCGCATTTCCAATAACGAACAAGGCCCGAAAGGTTCATTTGAACCATTCGGGCCTTGTTGCGTTTCAAGGGGGCTGGGCTGTCAGAACCGGCCAGACGGCTGTTAGTCAAACAGGCTCGGCATGTCGTTTTCCTTCATGAGGGCACCGGCCGAGGGCAGGCTCTGCGCGGTGAACTTTTCGGCCGAGACGCCGGCGCCAAGAATCTCCTCGGTCGTGCCGACGGTGGTGACCGAGCGGCCCTTCTTGGCCGTAAAAGCCTGGACGCCCTGCGTGTTGGTGGTCGTCTTGGTCTTAAGCAGCGACGTGTTGAAGTTCATCAAACGATAGTCGCTCGAGACCAGTGCGATGTCGCGGTCTTCCTTGAGTACCTGCGCATACAGCAGCTTGCTGCCGCCGTAGATGGCGTTCTTGAGGCGCTTTCGGTTAGTCTTGGTGACGTATCCGGCAAGTGCGACGCGCACCACGCGGCCGTTCTCAAAGACAAACAGCACGTCGGCCTTGTAGTCTTCGGGATCGATGACCCAGATGACGTTCTCGTCGGGTTCCATTTCAAGATCGGTCGGCAGGTACGAGCCCAGCTGGGCCGACTTGGTATCCTCAAACGCCGCGACCTTGCACTTGTATACCTGGCTCTTGTTGGTAAAGACCAGCAACTCGTGGGTGTTGGAGGACGGGAACTCGATAAAGGGTTTGTCGCCGTCCTTGTACTTGAGCGTGGTTGCCTTCTTGAGCACACGGTCCGTCATCTTTTTGAGGTAGCCATCGCGCGAGAGCATGATGGTGACCGGATACTCCTCGACCTCGGGCTCCAGGCTCACCTCGATGACCTCATGGGGCTCGATCCTGCCCGTGCGGCGCGGCATCACGTACTTCTTGTTGACCGCGGCCAGCTCGTCGCTGATGACCTTCTTGATGTTCTCCTCGCTGGAGAGGATCTCCTCAAGTTCGGCAATCTCGCCCTCAAGCTTGGCGATGTCCTTGGTGCGGTTGAGGATGTACTCTTCGTTAATGTTGCGGAGCTTGAGCTCGGCAACAAACTCGGCCTGGGTCTCGTCGATGTCGAAACCCTTCATAAGGTTGGGCACGACCTCGGCCTCGAGCTTGGTGCCGCGAATGATGGCGATGGCCTTGTCGATGTCGAGCAGGATTGCCTCGAGGCCGTGCAGCAGGTGCAGGCGCTCGGACTTTTTGCCCAGGTCAAAGTTAATGCGTCGACGCGTGGACTCAATACGCCACTTGACCCACTCGTGCAAGATCTGGCGCACGCCCATAACGCGGGGGTAACCGTCGACCAGCACGTTGAAGTTGCACGAGAACGAGTCTTGCAGCGTGGTCGAGCGATAGAGCTTCGCCATGAGCTTGTCGGGGTCGACGCCGCGCTTAAGGTCGATAGCGATGCGCAGACCCGAAAGGTCGGTCTCGTCGCGGATGTCAGCGATCTCCTTGACCTTGCCCTCTTTTGAGAGCTTGACGATGCGCTCGATGATGACATCGGTCTTGGTGGTGTAGGGGATCTCGTAGACCTCGATGATGCGTTCTTCGGGAATCCAGCGCCAACGGGAGCGGATCTGGAAGCTGCCAAGGCCGGTCTCGATAATCTTTTCCATCTCCTCGCGGCGGTAGATAATTTCGCCGCCGGTCGAGAAGTCGGGCATGGGCATGTACTCAAGCAGATCGCAGTCGGGATCCTGCAGGTAGTGCATGGTGGCAGTGCAAACCTCGTTGAGGTTGAAGCCGCAGATGTCAGACGCCATGGCGACGCCGATGCCCTTGTTGGCCGAGACGAGGATATTGGGGAACGTGGTGGGCAGCAGGCGCGGCTCCTTCATGGCGCCGTCGTAGCTGTCGACGAAGTCGACCGGGTCCTTGTCGATGTCCTTGAAGATCTCAGCGCTGATGGGGGAGAGCTTGGCCTCGGTATAACGCGAGGCGGCGTAGCTCAGGTCGCCCGAATAGTACTTGCCAAAGTTGCCCTTCGACTCAACGAACGGCGCGAGCAGCGCCTCGTTGCCGGTGGCCAGGCGCACCATCGTTTCGTAGATTGCGGCGTCGCCATGCGGGTTGAGCTTCATGGTCTGGCCCACGATGTTGGCGCTCTTCTGGCGCTCGCCCTTGAGCAGGCCCATCTTGTACATGGTGTAGAGCAGCTTGCGGTGCGAGGGCTTAAAGCCGTCGATCTCGGGGAACGCACGCGAGACGTTGACGCTCATGGCGTAGGGCATGTAGTTGACCTCGAGCGTCTGCGTGATCGGCTGGTCGGTGACCTCGGAGTGCAGGCCGATGACGTTCTCGGCGTTGACCTGCTTTTTCTTGGGCTGGTTCTTCGTCTTCTTCTTTGCCACGATTTCCTCTTGAACTTCTTATGGGCCGTCGTTGTCGATTTGCTGCTATTGCAGGTCCAGCTGGTCCAGGTATTCCTTGCCGTGCTCGGAGATATGGCGCTTGCGGCCTGCCTCGTCGTTGCCCAGCAACAGGTTGAACATGGTCTCCATTTTGGTAACGTCCTCGGGTTCCACCTTGATCAGGCGACGCGTCTCGGGGTTCATGGTGGTGAGCCACATCATGTCCGGATCGTTTTCACCAAGACCCTTGGAGCGGTTGATGGAGCACTTCTGGTCGCCAATCTCCTTGAGGATCCCGTTCTTCTCGAGCTCGGTGTAGGCAAAGTAGGTCTTTTCTTTGCAGTTGATCTCGTAGAGCGGCGACTCGGCGATATACACGTAACCCTCGTCGATAAGTGTTGGCACCAGACGGTAGAGCATGGTGAGCACGAGCGTGCGGATGTGGTACCCGTCGACGTCGGCGTCCGTACAGATGATGACCTTGTTCCAGTTGAGGTTGTCCAGGTCAAAGGCACCGAGGTTCTTGATGCGCTTGTCTTTGATTTCCACGCCGCAGCCCAGCACGCGCATGAGGTCCATGATGATGTCGGACTTAAAGATGCGCGGATAGTCCTCCTTCAGGCAGTTGAGGATCTTACCGCGGACGGGCATAACACCCTGGAACTCGGCATCGCGCGAGGTGCGAATGGCGCCTGCTGCCGAGTCGCCCTCTACGATGTAGATCTCGCGGCGGCTCTTGTCCTTGGAGCGGCAATCGATGAACTTCTGCACGCGGTTGGCCATGTCGGTCTTCTGCTGCAGGTTGGTTTTGATGCTCTGGCGCGTCTTCTCGGCGTTCTCGCGCGAACGCTTGTTGATGAGCACCTGCTCCATGATCTTGTTGGCAGCGTCTTTGTTCTCGATCAGGTAAGTCGAGAGGCGCTCCTTAAAGAAGGCCGTCATAGCCTGCTGGATAAAGCGGTTGTTGATGGCCTTCTTAGTCTGGTTCTCGTAGGACGTCTGGGTTGAGAAGCAGTTGGTCACCAGCACCAGACAGTCCTGGACGTCCTGCCACTTAATGCCGCTCTCGTTTTTGTTGTATTTGCCCTGTTGCTTAATGTAGGCATCGATGGCGCTGGTCAGAGCGCTACGGGCCGCCTTCTCGGGCGAGCCGCCGTTCTCGAGCCATGACGAGTTGTGGTAGTACTCCTGCATCATGAAGGTGCGCGAGAAGCACATGCACGCGGTAATCTTGACGTTGTAGTCGGGCAGGTCCTCGCGATCGCGACCGCGACGGTCGGCCTCGATAAAGAAGGGCTCGGTGAGGTAGTCGGTACCGACCTTCTCGAGCACGTAGTCTTCGATGCCCTTGGGATAGCAAAAGTCCTCTTCGGTAAATTCGCCGTCGTCGCCCTCGATGCGCAGGCGGAAGGTCACGTTGGCGTTGACCACGGCCTGGCGGCGCATGGTTTCGCGATACCAATCGTGGGGGATGCTGATGGAGGTAAAGACCTCAAGATCGGGGCGCCACTTGATGGTGGTGCCGGTACGGTCCTCGTCGCTGGGCTCAATCTCGAGTGCCTTCTTTTTGGCGCCGACGACCTTGCCCTTCTTAAAGTGCAGGGAGTACTTGTTGCCGTCGCGCCAAACCGTGACGTCCATGTACTCGGAGGCGTACTGGGTCGCGCACGAGCCCAGGCCATTGGTACCGAGCGAGAAGTCGTAGTCGCCGCCCTGGTTGTTGTTGTATTTGCCGCCGGCGTAGAGCTCGCAAAAGACGAGCTCCCAGTTAAAGCGCTTCTCGGAAGGGTTCCAGTCGAGCGGGCAGCCGCGGCCGTTGTCCTCTACCTGAATGGAGCCATCGCGAAAGGCGGTAAGGGTGATGAGCTTGCCGTAGCCCTGGCGCGCCTCGTCAACGGCGTTGGACAGGATCTCGAAGGCAGCGTGTGCACAGCCATCGAGTCCGTCCGAGCCAAAGATGACGGCGGGGCGCAGGCGTACGCGCTCCTCGTCCTTGAGCTGGCGGATACTGTCGTTACCATAGTTTGCGGTGTTTTTTGCCATACTCGCTCTCTCGGTGCTCCTTTGCTGCGTTTAAGTCATATAGATAGTCAAGGTAGCATAGCCCAGCCCACAGACGATTCCAACCAACACGAAATCCATCGAACAATCGTTCGAGCTTAGGCTGAAAAGAGCTCACTCGCACAAAACCGAGTCGGTTTTGTCCGAGTAAGTTTGAAGACGGCCGAATGTGTCTTGCTGCGTTTGCGGTTGGATACGTTGTCGAAGACGTGTCGTGCGGATTGTTGGCGAAAAGACGCCGTGCCAAGCTCGAGGCAGAACTCAACTCCTCTAACGACATCTAATGCGTAATGGGCTGGCTCTGGGTATCCAGAACCAGCCCATTTGATGTTCGATGAGCCGAGTCGGCGTCTCTCGCAAAGGTAACTGAGAGCTAGTGAGGCTTATCAGAATTGACCTCATTGGCGGTGTCTTTTTCGAGCGCCGTGCGGCGGGCACTGTAGGCGACGAGGCCGGCGCCTGCCGCGGCGAGTGC
>CAJMOM010000060.1:0-9267 GCA_905215005.1 uncultured bacterium
ACAATTCGCGGTATTATGGTGCGGAGTTTTGAAAGGAGCCGCTGGTGGTCACGACGACGTTTGCTTCGCCTTTGGGCGAAATCTTGCTTGCCGCTGATGGCCGTGGTTTGACAGGGCTTTGGTTTGAGGGACAGGGGCACTTTGGCTCTACGCTTCTCAAAGAAGATGCAGAGCATGTTGAAGGTACCGATGCGGTTTCCGGTATTGGTGGCATGTCTTCGGCGAATCCGGCCCATGGTGCGGCTTCTTCGGTGCTTGAGCGTTCGTGGGCTTGGCTGAATGCTTATTTTGCAGGGCAGGAACCTCGGTTTACGCCGCCGTTGCATTTGATTGGCACGGCGTTTCAGCGTGAAGTCTGGTACGAGCTGCTTTCTATTCCGCGTGGCGAGGTCGCTACGTATGGCGAGATCGCTCAGCGCGTTGCGGCTCGACATCGTGTGCCGGGAAACGAGGACCCCGTTGTGTCTCCTCGTGCAGTGGGGGCTGCGGTCGCTCGCAACCCTGTTTCGATTATCGTGCCATGCCATCGCGTGGTGGCGGCCGACGGATCGCTCAACGGATATGCCGGCGGGCTTGATCGCAAGGAGTGGCTGCTGCGGCTTGAGGGCGCGTACGAGGAATAACGCTCGAACACTTTGCATAACTAGGACGCCGTGAAAGAACGGGACACGCTTTCCGAATGGAGGCTCAGACGGAAACTACGTCCCGGAATTCCGTTTTAAAGCAGGATGCGCTTTCCGAATGGCGTCCCAAGCGGAAACCGTGTCCCGGAATACAGCCTCAGAGTGGGGCGCCGTTTCCGGTTGAGACCACCTGCTTGGACATCTTTCTACGCCCGCTCCTGCAGGGCGTAGATCGATTTGTCCATGTTGAACAGATAAGCCACAACGCAGACGATAAAGAACGCCGGCAGATCACCGAAACCGAAGACCTCGCAGCCAATGAGGATCGGCGCGAGCAGCGTGTTGGTGGCGCTGCCAAAGACGGCGGCGTATCCCAGCGCGGCGCAGAACTCGACGGGCATGCCGAGAATTCCGGCGAGCACGACACCCAGGCTTGCTCCGATGGAGAACAGCGGCGTTACCTCACCACCTTGATATCCTGCGGCAAGCGTGGCGATGGTGAGTACGAATTTGAGTGCCCAGTCCCAAGGCATAATGGCGACCTTGCCGTCACCGTTGAGCGCCGCCGATATCAGGTTGGTGCCAAGTCCGCAGTACCGTCCCTGCCACAGCGCGAACAGGATCGCCGATAGCGCGATGCCCATAACAGCGATGCGCACATAGGGGTTGGGGAGCAGCCGCGCCGCAAGGGTCTTGGCATGCGCAAGACACCAGGCAAAGGCGCCGCCTACCATGCCAAACGCGATGCCCAGCACCGCAAGCCGTCCAAGACCGGGGAGGTCGAGCGCATACGAGGCGGCAACGGCGACCTCGAACTTCTCGAGCCCCAGGGCGCCGGAGGTCATGCTTGCGGCAAGTGAAGCCGTAAGCGCGGGAAACAACGCGCGGTATTCCATGCGTCCGGCGACAAGCACCTCGATAGCAAAGACCGTGGCGGCGAGCGGCGTTCGAAAGAGTCCGGCAAAGCCAGCGGCCATACCAATGAGCAAAAACGTGTTGCCGGGGTCGCGGAAAGGCAGGCGTCGGCCGATCCAATGTGAGACGGTGGCGCCGATCTGCACCGCTACGCCCTCGCGTCCCGCACTGCCGCCAAAAAGGTGCGTTCCCCACGTGCTCAGCATAATGAGCGGCACCAAACGCGGGGAGATGGCGTCCTCGCGTCCGTGACCTACGTCGAATACTAAGCTCATGCCGCGGTCGGTGCCCTTGCCCCAAGTGCGGTAGGCAAACACGATGGCGAGGCCCATGAGGGCGAGGAAGGGAAGGAGCAGGGTGATGTGCTCGTCGCGGAAGGCATCGATCGCCAGGAGCATGCGACCAAAGAGGGCACAAATGGCGCCGACGATGATGCCAATAGGGATTCCGACAGCACCCATAAGCACGAGGCCACTATAGGTGTTGACCAGGCGTTTAATCCTGCTCGATGCGCTGTTTTCTGACATTTTGCTTTCCGACACTTGCTCTCTTGATAGAAAAAGAGCTGGAGTTGCGCATCGTTGAGAGGCTTTCCAGCTTTAGCAAAACAAACTTATAAGATGCGACGGGCCGCGTCAAGATAATTACCGGACGGCCCAGGAGGCGGCTGGTTGGCTGGCTTAAAACCTAGCGCGTGAAATGACGCTCCACGCTATTCAGCGCGCTTGATAGGATGACGAACCACAGTCTTAAGTTTCTCCGGTGCACATTTGCGTGGATCGGAGAGATAGATTTCGTGATGTAAACGGGTGTCTGAGAGGTCGGGGACATAGCCCAGCTCGGTCGCGTATTCATGCATAGCGTCTACGGTCGCCGGTTCGTTGTCGTAGGGCCCGGTGTGCATGCATTGAACGCAGAGACCCTCGTCAACTTTAAGCAGCTCGACGGCGGAAAAGTCCAGTTTCTTTTTGGCCGTGGCTTCCGCGACTGCCCAGTCAAAGTCATCTCGGGTGACGAAATCGGGCAGGCGGATACACGAGATAAAGTTGAAATCGTCCTTGCGTACATAATCGATGTCGCCGCTCGGGGAGTCTTGCCACCAGAAACCCTCGAGCGGCGGTACCACAAAGTCGAAATAGCCCTCGATACTCCTTGAGCCTTTCTTCGACATCTTGACGGTATAGGCGATGCCGTAAAGCAGTGGCAGGGCGTTTTGATACTCGCCACCTTCGGTATTTGGGTCGCCCTTTCCGCGAACGGCAACGTAGCTCATAGGCGGGACAGTTACGATACTCGGCTTGCTCGCAGGTCTGTAGAGCTCCTTGCATTCCTTCTTAAAGTCGAACGCCATGTTGGCCGCCTTTCTGCGTATTGGCCTGCTTAGATAACCGAATCATATCATAGAAACGAACAGATGTTCGAATGATTTGGCTGACAGATTGAGATGCGTGCGTTGTGTTTGGCGGTCGGCCTGACCCCGTCGATGATGTCTCTGCCTTCCCGGTGCCCGTCTGCGTTCCCCGTTTTCCCATATAAAACCTGCCAAAATGAACCTGTCCCTTTTTGGTCGGTGCGAAATGGGTAATACTAAAGAGTTATCCGACCAGATGGGAACCGATCGATGGCCTATATCGAATTCAAAGACGTCATCAAAGCATACGGCGAGGGCGATGCTCGCATTCACGCGCTCGACGGCGCGAGCTTTACCGTTGAGCGTGGCGAGCTCGCCATCATTCTGGGTGCTTCGGGTGCCGGCAAGACCACGGCGCTCAACATCTTGGGCGGCATGGATACGGCGACCTCCGGCACCGTGACGGTGGACGGGCGCGATGTGAGCTCCGCTAACGAGGCGCAGCTCGTGGAATACCGCCGCGCCGACGTCGGCTTTGTCTTCCAGTTCTACAATCTGGTCCCCAACCTGACGGCGCTCGAAAACGTCGAGCTTGCAGCTCAGATCTGCCCCGATTCGCTCGATGCCGAGCAAACGCTTTGCCAGGTTGGCCTGGGCGAGCGCCTCGCCAACTTCCCCGCGCAGCTTTCGGGCGGCGAGCAGCAGCGCGTGTCCATTGCCCGTGCACTGGCAAAGAACCCCAAGCTGCTCCTGTGCGACGAGCCCACGGGCGCGCTCGACTATAAAACCGGCAAGCAGATCTTGCAGCTGCTGCAGGACACTTGCCGCAAGCAGGGCATTACGGTCATCATCATCACCCACAACTCCGCGCTGGCGCCCATGGCCGATCGCCTGATCCGCTTTAAGAACGGTCGCGTGGAGAGCGAGACGGTCCAGCAAAATCCCGTGCCTATCGAGACGATCGAGTGGTAGCGCCCATGGACCAGGACCGCCAAAACAGCCTACGCCGCGACGCGCAGAACACGGAGCGCGAGCAGGATTTTACGACCTACCGCACTGCCCAAAGCTCAAACGATATGGTGCCGACGGTTTTTCGCCGTGGCATCTACCGCACAATCCGAGGCAGTCTTAAGCGTTTCTTGTCAATCGTGGTCATCACCGCGCTTGGCGTGAGCGTGATGTGCGGCCTTAAGGCGGGTTGCGAGGACCTGTGCGATTCGGTTGACGCCTACTTTGACCAGCAGAATGTCTACGATATCAACGTCCAGTCGACTTATGGCCTGACCGACGATGATCTCGACGCCATCCAAGAGGTCGACGGCGTCGAGACGGCCGAGGGTATCTACACCGAGACCGCTTACACCGCTGTGGGCACAACGCGCGAGCGCGTGGTCGTGCAAAGTCTCTCCAAGGAGAACATCGATCAGCCGGTGCTGGTGAACGGCGATTTGCCCGAGAGTGCCGATGAGGTCGCGGTGACTTCGAAGTTCCTGAAGGCTTCGGGCAAAAAGCTCGGCGATACGGTGAGTTTTGCCGCCAACGATGCGAGCTCGTCGAACCAAAGTGCCAAGGACCAGTTTGCCGCGGGCGATTACACCATTACGGCCGAGGTCCTCGATCCTACCGACGTGAGCTCCGACTCGACGGTCAACGCCTTTCGCGCTGCTTCGGCTGCGGGCTATAAGTTCTATGTGAGCGAGGATGCCGCGACATCTTCTTCCTATTCCGCAGTCCACGTGATCGTCGAGGGAGCCAAGAGCCTCAACTCCTATTCGGATGCCTACACGGCAAAGATCAATGAGGTCAAGGGCAATATCGAGAAGATTCGCGAGGAACGTGAGAAGGCGCGCGCTCAGGAGCTGACGGTCGACACGCCGGCAAGCTTGGATGCGGCCGAGCGCCAGGCGAATATGCTCTTTGGGATTGAACAGGGCAACATCGATCGTATGGCCGAGGGCAGTGAGGAGCGTGCACAGGCGCAAGCCGACCTGGACCAGCGCCGTGCCGTCGCCGACCAGCAGTTTGCCGATGCCCGCGCCGAGCTTTCCGACCTGGGCGAATGCACCTGGTACATCCAGGACCGCGGCAATATCGCAAGCTACTCGAGCGTCGAGAGCGATAGTTCCTCAATCGAGGCCATCGCCACGGTGTTCCCGTTTATCTTCTTTATCGTCGCCGTGCTCATCAGCCTCACCACCGCTACGCGCATGGTCGAGGAGGAGCGCACGCTCATCGGCCTGTATAAGGCGCTCGGTTATTCGCGCGGGCGCATCCTGTCCAAATACGTGGACTATGCGCTGTGGGCTTGTCTGATCGGCGGCGTGCTTGGCAACATCATCGGCTTTGTGGGGCTGCCGCTGTTCCTGTTTACGGTGTTCGACGACATGTACTCACTGCCCCAGATGCTGCTTTCGTACGACATCGTGTCCTCAATCGTCTCGGTGGCGCTGTTTGCCGTGGGCGTGGTGGGCGCCACGATTATCGCCTGCCGCCACGAGATGGCCGAGACCCCAGCCTCGCTCATGCGCCCCAAGGCTCCGCGCGCCGGCTCGCGTATCTTGCTCGAGCGCATCGACTTTATCTGGCACCGCATGGGCTTTTTGAACAAGGTCGCTGCACGCAACCTATTCCGCTATAAAAAGCGTGCCTTTATGACCATCTTCGGTATCGCTGGCTGCACGGCGCTCGTGATCTGCGGCATGGGCATCCGCGATACGTCGGTGGCGCTTTCGCCCAAACAGTACGGGCATATCACGCGCTACGACCTGCTGGCGGTCGCCAATCCCGACGATTTTTCGCAGACGTGCGCGGCGTTGGATGAGCGCAGCGCGGCCAATGATTCCAACGTGACCGTGACTTCAACGCTGCCGATTATGACCGACAACGTCACCTTTACGTTTGACGGCAAGAGCGAGACCGTGCAGCTCATCGTGATTCCCGACGACCGCACGGGTGACTTGGGCGATTACGTGCGCCTGGAGGATGAGTCCAAAGAACCGCTGTCTTTGCGTGACGGGGACGTGTATCTGAGCAAGAGTTCACAGCTGGTCCTGGGGATTCAGCCGGGCGATACGGCTCACGTCCAGGATTCGTCGCTCAATGTTGCCAAGGTCAAAGTCAGCGACATTTCGCTTAACTATCTGGGCAACACGCTTTACATGACGCAGGGCACCTATGAGCGCGCGTTCGGTCGAAGTGCACGCCTTAACGGCATCTTTGTGCTGCTTAAAGGCTCATCTTCTGACCAGATTGCGTTTAGCAAGAAGATTAAGAGCGACGGTTGGCTCACCATCTCGAGCACGGCCGAACATTGGCAGAACTACGAGGCGAACTTTACGATTATCAATTCTGTCGTGGTGCTCGTGACCTTTATGGCAGCGTGCCTATCGTTTGTGGTGGTGTTTACGCTGTCCAACACGAATATCTCCGAGCGCGAACGCGAGCTGGCGACCATCAAGGTTCTGGGCTTCCGTCGCGGCGAGGTGCACCATTACGTCAACAAGGAGACGTTGATTCTCACGGCGATCGGCGCTGCGCTGGGCGTGCCGCTGGGCGGCTTGCTGGCCGAGAGTTTTACGTACATTTTGCAGATGCCGTCGCTGTACTTTGACGTCGAGGTCGAGCCGCTAAGCTACGTGCTCGCCGTGGTGCTTTCCTTTGGCTTTACGTTTATCGTCAACCTCGCCACCAACCGAACGCTCAACAAGATCGACATGGTCGGCGCCCTCAAGAGTGCCGAGTAACCTGCCAAAAAGGGACAGGTTTATTTTGGTAGGTTTTACCTGGCCAAACGCCGGACAACCATTAGGTAGCCCGGCGTTTGCCCCGTTTTGCTGGGGATGTCTGTCGTTCAGTGCTCTTACTGGCCAATCCAGTGTTGCGCATAGCTCTTAATGTCCTCGGTAAAACCGTCAAGGTCGTCAAGGGTGATCACGCTGTCGATAAGCAAATTGGCTATCTCGCGGTGCATTGTGCTGCGGCGAATGTCGCTTGCAATTACGCCCGAGGACAGCTTGTCTCTATTGAGGCGCTCTTCCAGTGCCCAAAATCTACTGGACGCTTCGCTGTCGCCGTTCAACATCTCAACGTACTGGCCGATGAGCTTTTCCATATAACGTTCTTGCCATTGAGGAAGCATTTTCTTAAACAGCTTCCAGTCGCTTTCGGCTACGTCGCGCATATGTCCTCCGCTCGTCAAACGGGCTTTCCATTTGCCTTTCATTCTATTTGGTTTTCGCCCGCAAGCGTTGATGAGAGGCTCTCTTTAGCCTTCGAGATTGAGCTTGAATGGGTCGTATGCCACAAAACGGGCCTATCTACTACGCTTAATTGGGTACCCTCAACTATGCCGGGAAAACGAAATATAAAACCGCAGGTAGAAGGCCTGTCGATTTTCGAAAAAGCCGGTCATGGTTGGCCCCTTCGGGCTAAACGTAGTAAACAGGCCCTTTTCTTGGCGCGCGGTCAGCTCAATGCTTATCTCCGTGCCGGAGCTGACCCAATTGTTTGTTAGTTGCGGTGATATACGGACTGTTTTGGTGCTTGGGAGCCTCAAAACAGTCCCTATTCCACCACAACTTGGAAGGGGCGGGTGGTGTCGGATGAGTGGTGCTGGCGGGTTAGGGCGGTTTAGGCCTGTTTGCGGTGCTTCCATTGTTTGCGGCACCAGCGCATGAGCGCCTTTATGACGGGAATCGTGATGAGGATGGCCCATGCGGGATGGGGCTGCCCCAGGCAAAGCCACATATAGAGAAACCATGCAATGGCTGCTGCTGGATAGACGCATTCAATGAGCTTTGACAAATGGTGTCGATCGATAAAGTCACCAATCGCGTAGTAGACGGGAACCAAAAAGACGAGCAAGAGCCCCATGCCCCATGTGCCGTAGACAATGCCGAGCACCAGATAGGCGAGAGTGACAAGCGCGGGGAAGGGGAATTTGTTCCATGCACGTCCGACCTTGGTGTGGAAATGCTTGCCATGATGGTCGAGCTTGTCGTGTGCTTCCTTCCAGCTGGAGAACGTCTCACCGTCGATGGTGACGGTGCCGTCGTCATTGGTATGCATGCTATGCCCATCGTCCTCAAGCGTATCGACATGCACGCCGTCCGGCCCCACATGCACCTCTTCGCCCTTGCGCTCGTTGGTCACATGGATACCGTTCCAGCCAACATGGACTTCCTCGCCTTTATTGGGATCAATGACGTGGATGCCGCGCGCGAGGGAAATATCGACAAGTGGTTTGTCGCCGCAATCGGCGTGCTCGGCAGAATCTTCGGCCTCTTTAGCCTCATCCACCGTTTCGGTGCTGCCGTCCTCTGAGCTATCGGCATCGCTAGCCGCTTCCCCATACAACAACTCATCCAGCGACACACCATACAGCGCGGCGAGAGCAATGAGGTTATCGGTATCGGGTGAGGACTCGCTGCGCTCCCATTTACTGACAGCCTGACGACTCACACCCAGCTGGGCGGCAAGCGCCTCCTGAGAAAGCCCGGCAGCTTTGCGGCGATCGACGAGGCGCTGCGCCATCGCAAGATCCATGGTGGTTCCTTTCGTTTGATGGTCGAATCGAATGAGCCGAGTATGCCGAGAACAACCGGTAGCGACCACCATCTCTAGTTAGAATCTGCCCCAACCCTACCGCAACTACCAGTAGCAACCCCTAACGACCAGCCATTTCAGGACAAATGTCAGTGCAAGTAGCAGCCAAGAGCCCCCACTCAGTAAGTTGCGGTGGAATAGTTCCTAAATTCAGCCATTTGCGGGCTAAGCAGGAACTATTCCACCGCAACTGAATTTCAGACCAGGCACCTACAGCAAGAAGACGAATAGCCTCGACCTCCCTAGTTACCGCAGGAGACCTCAGGGCTTACCTCCCAAATCTTTCCGCAGGACGGAAGGACCCCGCCGCGCGAAGCGCGCAGCGGGGGCTCCGACATGTCCGAGGACGATTTGGAGAGTAACCCTGTGTCCGGCCGACGGGATCCCTAAGCACGCCATGCTTCTTATGTGCAGCAAAGCTAATACTGCTAAAATACAAAGCGCTCATGTAGTTTAAACGCACGACGATAAGGAGCACCAGTGGGTAACCACTTCCGTACCTCCGGTGCGGGCGATGATGCCCCCAAGACGCAGACAGGCGTCCAGGGCAGTCGTTTCGCCACTCCGGATTCAGAGGGCCAGCCTGTTGCTCAGGCCCCCGTTCAGCCGGCAGATCAGGCACAGCCGGCATCCGATCCCTTTGCCTACAATCCAACCAGCGATGTCGCGCTTTCCGGCACGGCGGGTTTTGAGCCCGTTCAGGCCGTGACCGCTCGCGTGGAGCAGCCTCAGGCTGGCGCCGCCACGCCGCAGCCTACCATGGCCGGCATTCCC
>CAJMOM010000061.1:0-9065 GCA_905215005.1 uncultured bacterium
GTCGCTCAGCACCACGATGTTCACGCCGTCGCGGACCGCAGCCTCAACGTCCTCGGCAAGCTGCTTGAGCGCAGCCTGCAGTGCGCCCTCGCCGGCGTCGCGGCGGTAGACGGCACGGAAGCGGCGAGTCTTAAAGCCCACGCGGTCGATGGCGCAGATGCGGTCAAACTCCTCCTCGTTGAGCAACGGACGCTCCAAGCGCACCAGCTGGCAGGCCGTACGGGAATCCTCGAGCAGGTTGCCGTGGTTGCCCAGGTAGAGCGTGGTCGAAGTCACCATATGCTCGCGAAGGGCGTCGATGGGCGGGTTCGTGACCTGAGCGAATAGCTGATAGAAATAGTCGTAGAACGAGCGCGTCTTCTTGGACAGGCAGGCCAGCGGCGCATCGATGCCCATCGAAGCGAGCGGCGCCTTGCCCTGCTGGGCCATGGGACGCACGACCTCGTCGACGTCATCCCAGTGGTAGCCAAGCTTGGCCATACGCACGGCGACGGGCACCTCGGCGTCCTCGGCGGGCGTTGCCGCAACGGGCTCATCGAGCGCGTCAACGGTCAACGTCTCCTCGGCAATCCAGTCGCGGTAGGGCTTTTCCTTGGCGTAACGGGCGCGCAGCTCGTCGTTGTAGATAACGCGCCCGCGGGCAAAATCGACCTCGAGCATCTGGCCCGGCCCCAGACAGCCGCTCGTCAGGATGTTCTCGGGGCTCACCTCGATGGTGCCCACCTCACTTGCCAGCATAAAGCGACCGTCGCGCGTCACATAGTAGCGGGCGGGACGCAAGCCGTTACGGTCGAGGGCGGCACCCAAGGTACGGCCGTCGGTAAAGGCGATAGCCGCAGGACCGTCCCACGGCTCCATGAGCATGGACTGGTAAGCGTCGTAGGCGCGGCGCTCCTCACTCAGGCTGTCGTTGTGGTCCCACGGCTCGGGCAGCAGCATGGATGCGGCACGCGTGAGCGGACGACCGTTCATGACCAAAAACTCAAGCACATTGTCCAGAATCGCGGAGTCGGAGCCCTCGCGGTTGATGATGGGCATCACGCGCTCAAGATCGTGCTGCAGCACGGGGCTGTACAGGTTGGGTTCGCGGGCGCGAATCCAGTTCACGTTGCCCTTGAGGGTGTTGATCTCGCCGTTGTGGATGATAAAGCGGTTGGGGTGCGCGCGCTCCCAGCTGGGCGTAGTGTTGGTGGAGTAGCGCGAGTGGACGAGTGCCACGGCCGTTTTGACGGCGGCGTCGTTGAGATCGATGAAGAAGCGGCGCATCTGCGTGGCGACCAGCATGCCCTTGTACACGATGGTGCGCGAGCTCATGGAGCACACATAGAAGATCTTGTCGCGCAGGGCAAACTCAGCATCGGCCTTCTTTTCGATGGTGCGGCGGCACACGTACAGACGACGCTCGAAGGCATCGCCGGCGGGCGTGTCGTCCGGACGGCCCAGGAAGGCCTGCAGGATAGTGGGCATGCAGGCGCGGGCCGTCTCGCCCAGGTCGTGCGGGTCGACCGGTACCTCGCGCCAAAAGAGCAGCGGCACGCCGGCCTCGGCGCAACCCTCTTCAAACACGCGGCGGGCATCCTCTACGCCCTTGTCGTCCTGCGGGAAGAACAGCATGGCCACGCCATAGTCGCCCTCTGCCGGCAGAATCTGGCCGCACTTTTGAGCCTCTTTACGGAAAAAGTGATGCGGAACCTGGAACAGGATGCCAGCGCCGTCGCCGGTGTTCTTCTCGAGTCCCGTGCCACCGCGGTGCTCCAAGTTGACCAGGATGGACAGCGCATCGTCCAAAATCTGGTGATGGCGCCCACCGTTGATATCGGCAAGCGCGCCGATGCCACATGCATCGTGGTCGAATTCGGGGCGATAAAGGCCCTGCTGCTGAGCGGAATCTGCCTGCATCGCGATCCTCCCCTAGATTATTAGACAGTCATTTGAATAGGCATACTAGGAGCATCGCCGGCCCGTTGTGTTTCCCGCCCGTTTCGAAACAATCGCGTAACGCACGCCCTACGAGTGGACACCGCCGACCTCAAGGGCGACAACATAGGCCCCAAGTTCGGCCTGCAAACTCACCTCTTCAAGCATCTCAATCTGTAACAGGAGGAGCCGATTTTGGCGCTTAGATGTTACAGATCAAGACATTTCAGCAATCCCCTTCCACCATCCTATTCAAATACAACAATCTTGTTAGTCTTGGTTAACTTTTTAGCCTAAAACGGGTATCCTTTGCGGCGTCAAACAGACGGCACGCAGGAGCGCACCATGCTCAACCATCTCAAACAACACTTTGGCTCCCGACGCACCGGTGGTCACGGAGGCCTAGACATTGCGCGGCATATCGGCCCCGGGCTGCTCGTGACCGTCGGCTTTATCGATCCGGGCAACTGGGCCTCAAATATGGCCGCGGGCTCGCAATTTGGCTACGCGCTGCTGTGGGTGGTCACGCTGTCCACGATTATGCTCATCGTGTTGCAGCACAACGCTGCACACCTGGGTATCGCAACGGGCGCCTGTCTTGCCGAAGCCACGACGCGCTACCTCCCCCGTTTCGTTGGACGCACGGTGCTCGCCAGTGCCTACCTCGCGACCATCGCCACCGCTATGGCCGAGGTCCTGGGCGGCGCGATCGCGCTCCAGATGCTCTTTGGACTGCCCGTGCGCGCCGGCTGCGTCATCGTGGCCGCGGCATCGATGGCAATGCTCATGACGAACTCCTACAAGCGTGCCGAGCGCTGGATCATCGCCTTCGTCGGCGTGGTAGGACTCTCGTTTTTGGCCGAGCTTGCGCTAGTCAAGGTCGACTGGCCGCAAGCCGCCGCAAGCTGGATCACGCCCAGTATGCCCACTGGCTCTGCCGCGATTATCGTGAGTGTCCTGGGTGCGGTCGTTATGCCCCACAACCTTTTTCTGCACTCCGAGGTCATCCAATCCATGCACTTCGAAGGCCAAGGCGAGCAGGTTATCGAAGAGCGTCTGCGCTATGAGCTCTTCGACACGCTCTTTTCGATGGGCGTGGGCTGGGCAATCAACTCGGCCATGGTCATCCTGGCCGCAACGACCTTCTTTGCGCACGGCATTGTCGTAGACGACCTCGCCGTCGCAGCGGCCACGCTCTCCCCCATCTTGGGCCCGGCGAGCTCGACCATCTTTGCGGTGGCGCTGCTGTTCGCGGGCCTCTCGAGTAGTGTGACGGCAGGCATGGCGGCGGGCACCATCACCGCGGGCATGTTCGACGAGGAATACGACATCCACGACCGACATTCCTCGATCGGGGTGGTGGTCTGTTTCGTCGGCGCAGTGGCGGCGTGTCTAGTCGTCCCGAATCCTTTTGAGGGTCTCATTTGGAGTCAGGCGTTGCTGTCGCTTCAGTTGCCGATTACGGTCTTTGTGCTCATACGACTCACCAGTTCGCCCCACGTCATGGGCAAATATGCCAACTCGCGCCCGCTCAACGCGTTGCTCGTAGGAATCGGCGTCATCGTGACGATTCTCGATGTCGTGTTGTTGACAGGGATGTAATTGGAATGGCGTGACTGTCCAGATATAACGTCTCAATCTGTAACACGTGAGGCCGTTTTAAACCGTCAGATAAATCAAAAGGGTCCCAGCCGGAATATCCGACCGGGGCCTTTGGACAGAGCTATATGTTGCTGCAAGCCGTATGTCTGCGAGCTACTCCTCGACGAGCTCAAACTGATCGGGACCGACGCCGCACACCGGGCACACGTAGTCCTCGGGCAGCTCGGGCGTATCGACCTCAACTTCGTAACCGCAAACGGCGCACACGAACTTATACGTCTTCTTCTCCTCAGCCATGATGTTCTCCTCTCGAACGTGACTGCTGGTGTACTTACTTATTAGTATATATTCTCAATAACATAATGCAAGTATTTTTAGAACATTTCTAGCCTTGATACGACGAGGCTTTGGGCGGCGTCTTGCCCTTTAGCACCTTGTGATAGTAGTCGTACGTCAGCGGCGTCTCGTCGCTCAGGCGCTCGGCATCCTCGACCTCGCCAATAAACAGCAGATGCGTGCCCACATCCACAGTGTCGATCAAACGGCAGCTAAACAGGGCCGCCGCGTGCTCAGGCACATAGGGCATGCCCAGAGCCGTCTCGCGGGTCTCGTATTTGGCAAACTTGTCATAATCGCTGCTGGTGCGGAACCCAAAGTTACCGATGTAGAGCATGTCGGCGGTCTGATCGATCACGGTCAGCGCGAACGCTTTGGCCGATGCGATGACGCCCGAGGTGACATTGTCCTTGTTCACGGCAACCGAAATACGCGGCGGCATGGACGTCACCTGCACCGCAGTATTGATGACGCAGCCGGCGCGCAGCCCGTCTGCCGCAGCGCTCACCACGTACAGACCGCTCGGCATGGTAAAGAACGCAGTTTTGTCCATAACGATCACTCCCCTAGCTCGGGTTGGAACCTCATGAATGTATGTACCCACAAAAAGGCGGCACCCATAACAGACGCCGCCTTTGAGACATATGTGCCAGAACAGTAAGAAAGATGAGACGCCCGCAGTTGCGGTGAAATAGGGACTGAATAGCCCCTCAAACAGGCAAAACAGTCCGTATTCCACCGCAACTTATACAGAGTGCCTAGCGGTTGCGCTCCTTGAGCGCGCGATCGATTTCGCGCTGAACGTCGCGCTTGGCCATGTCCTCGCGCTTGTCGTAGAGCTTCTTGCCGCGACCCAGACCCAACAGCAGCTTTACGCGGCCGTCCGTATTAAAGTAGAGCTCCAACGGAACCAGCGCATAACCACGGTTGCGAAGTTTGCCGTCAAGAAAGTCGATCTCCTTGCGGTGCAGCAGCAGACGACGCCGACGATCGGGATCGCGATTCCACACGCCACCATGGCTATAAGGGTGGATATGCAGGCCGACGAGCCAGCACTCCCCGCCGCGGATCAGCGCGAAGGTATCGGTGACCTGGCAGGCGCGCTCGCGAATCGACTTGACCTCGGTGCCGCTCAGTTCAATGCCACACTCAAATGTCTCATCGATAAAGTACTCGTGATGCGCCGAGCGATTCTTGGAAATGAGCTTGCGCTCGCGCTTACTGGGCATCGCCGGCCTCCTTGGCGCCATCGGCGTTTGAGCCCGCAGCCTCGCGCTTTGCCTTGCGCTCGGCATTGAGCTCGGCATCGCTCTCGCGCACCAGTTTAATAATCGCCGCGCAGGCCTCCTCGCCCACCAAGTCGCGAGCACGCACCGTCAGGCGCGTCGCCTCCTGCTTGTCGCCGTCGCTTGCGGCATCGGTCGCGCACATAATCAGGCAGATGGCAATCTCGGCCGAAGGCGAGGTCGGAACGCCTTGCAGGGCCAGTTCACCCATCACGTGCTCGTCGCTCTCATCGGCGGCATCCGGATAGGTGGTATGGATCTTGTTGAGCAGGCGCGTCGTATGCGCATCGTTGGGCGCCAGGCGCAGCGCCAGACGCGCGCAGCCCACGGCAGCCGAAACGTTCTCGGTCTCGGGCTCCAAGAAGTACTGACCTAGATTGGCGTAAGCGCGGGCGGCGCACTTGCCATCACTTGCACGCTCCAGCACCGAGAACGAGAGCGATGCCCATTCCTGCTTGTCCTCGAGTGCGCGGAACAGCTCGGCCAAATCCAAGCGATAGTTGCAGTTCATGGGGTCCCAACGCACAGCCTGCATCAGGGCATTACGAGCGCTCACATAATCCTGCTGGCGAATGTAGGCAAACGCCATGTCAGAGTACAGGCGGTCAAACGGCACCTCGACCTGCACGAGCTCGCGCGGATCCTTCTCCACGCGGCGATAGGCCAAGCGCTCAAACTTGCTATCGAAGCTAAAGTATTGACGCTTCTCCTCCGTCTTGCACTCGGCGTCGATATACTCCTCGGCGAGCTCCACCAGACGCTCCAGCAGCGGCGTCGCCGTAGCCAGGTCGCCCTGCGCCAGATAGTTCTCGGCATACGTGATGTCTTCCAAGCTGATAGGCAGGTCCATGACAACTCCTCGGTCCGGGCGGCAGACTCAACGCACGCCTTAAACATCGGTCAATACACAAAACCCGGGTCTCTTACGAGGCCCGGGCGTTCAATTTTGGTAGCCCGTACCAGATTCGAACTGGTGATCTCCGCCTTGAGAGGGCGGCGTCCTAAACCGCTAGACGAACGGGCCATATGTAGCAAATGCAATGGCTGGGATGGAGGGAGTCGAACCCCCATTGACGGAACCAGAATCCGCTGTCCTGCCATTAGACGACATCCCAATGACTGCATTGCTGCGCTCGGCTGTGCCTTTGCGCAAGAAAGAAATATACGGGAAGTCCCGCCGTGACGCAAGCCCTAATTTTGACTTTTTTGAAATTCAGTCAAATACGGCCAACACGTGAAGGACCTGTGAAGCACCAGCGACACCCACGGCGTCAAAGCCCGTAAAACATCCCACATCTACCGCTGGTAGATTACAACAATGCAGCACTCACGGCTGATGGCACAATCGAACCGTCATCATTGCACGGATATCGAGGCGCCATGGACGAAGAGCTTGATTACCTATGGGAGACCCTGGGCCTCGAGATCACTGCTGACCTTTGGCCCGAACGGGACAAAATCCATCCCACACTGCGCCCCGCCATCACGGTGATGCAGGCAAAATACCGCCGTGCATCCTTTTTGATCATGCGGGTGTCATGGCACGCGGGACTCCCCGACCTTAAGCGAATCCAGGCAAGCCTCGTCGAGCTGTCCGGTATGCCGACCGTCATATCCGAGGCACACCTGGAGCAGCGTCAGCGCGATCGACTGCAACAGCAGCGGATTCCCTTTATCTGCCCTGGCGTTCAGGCATATCTGCCCTTTATGGACGAGGAGTACTGGAGCGGCAAGCCCAACAAGCACGTAAAGGTCTACGATCCGCACGAATGGGCACAGCTGGCGGACTGACTGGGGCAGGCCCGCCGGCGGAAAGTGCGTCCCAGATTTCAAGCTCAAACTGGTCCCCACTTTCCCGTCGAGCCCTCAACCGGAAACCGTGTCCCACAATCGAAGCTCAGAATGGGACGTGCTTTCCGCAACCGGCCACTTTGGGAAAGCGCATCCCATTCTGGAAGCGAATTCCGGGTCGCACTTTCCGCAGCCGCTACAGCAACGCCTCGGCCCAAGCCGCTTCCCTAAAGCCGGGAATCGCAAAGTCGTCGCCCACCAGCAGCGGACGCTTGACCAGCATGCCGTCGGTCGCCAGCAGCTCGTAGCACTCCCGATCCGTCATGCCCGCATCCAGACGCGCCTTCAGGCCCAGCTCTCGATATTTCATGCCCGATGAATTAAAGAAGCGCCGCACCGGCAGCCCCGAACGAGCAATCCAGGTCGCAAGCTCATCAGCCGTGGGATTGTCCAAAACGATATCGCGATCGATATACTCTACCCCATGTTCGTCCAGCCATGCCTTGGCCTTCTTACAGGTCGAGCACTTGGGATATTCAACAAACAGTACAGTCATGGGAATCCTCCGAATATAGATCGGCCAACGCAGGCACACGCCACACGAGGCGCCTTCGTATGATGGGCCAATTGTAGCCCGCGGGTCACACGTTAAACGAACCGTACCCCGAATCCGCGCTTGATAAACGGCAGCAGTTCCATTGCCTCGGGCGTGATATGGCCCGCAACGTTCATGCGCTCGTCACCGGGAAGATCGACCCGCGCAATCTCAAGCTCGCCTTCGTAGCGCCCATATCCGCTATTGCTCACAGCGATCGACCCCGCCTTTCGCGGCAGGCCGGCTCCGGCATCCGTCGGCACGGAATCCGGCTTAAGCTTCGTACGTGACTCCTGAGACCTAAAGATGAGGACACTCGAGTCGGGCCGGTCGTGATGAATCTGCCCGCGCACATAGGCATAACCGGGCTCAAGCTCGCATTGCAGGTCCACGTATCCGGCGGAAACTTGAGCAAACTGCGCCCAGCCCGCATCGGAAAGATCGGGGTCGCCGACCAACACAATGTCGCAATCGGCGCCATGTGCAAGCTCAAGCATATTGAGAGCAACCTTTGACGCGCGACCGCGCTGCGCCTCGACCGTCGGCAGTCCCTCGAATACCGGCCCGCGAACGTTAGCATCACCCGGCACAAAAGCCATGATTTCGAATCCAAGCGCCGCAAGACGAAGATTCGTCCGAGCAACATCTTCAAGAGCTAAACCGGTATAAGGCTTGGGGTAAAAATTGTGGCAGGCGGCAAAACGAGTCACATCGGCGCCGGCTTCACGCCACGATGCGATTTCATCAGAACTCACCGTCGATGCATTGACCACAATGCGAAATACACCGGACAGCTCCGCGACCCGCTGGGCGCTAAAGCCATAGTCCAAACGAAGGTATTCCAACCCCAGATCGCGCAGGTCCTCGATACGCTCAAGCCCGAGCAAATCGCACGTACGCGGCCCCACATCGGCAATGAGCGCAATGCCGCGGGCGGAAAGCAGCGACAGCACATGACGGACCTTATCGGCATACGCCGCTCCCCCATCCTCGGGAATATGCAGCGAGGTGAACGCATAGCGCGCACCCGCCGCGGCACCACGCTCAATCGTCCGCTCAATATCCTGCAGAGGGCTGGAAAGATAAATCGAAATACCCGTTTTCACGCTTCAACGCTCCTTTAAAAAAGGCCGGCGGAGCAGTTAGCCCCGCCGGCACAACCATAGCATCAAGAAATCTGCCGCGCACCGCGAGCCCCGAGCAACACGGCTCGCGATATCAAACCCTTGATTATCGACTTTATCCGAACACCTCCCACATTCATCCGCACATGTGCGGATGAATGTGGGAACCCGATACCCTGAGGGCCGGATCGGCCGGCCCCGGGAGATCGGAGGACGGCATGTCCGGAAAGAAGAAGAGTGGCCCCGCGAGGGCGGTCACGAGGGCCTACGGAAGGCTCACGAGGCACGAGCGGGACACGGTCCAGAGGATGCTGGAGCGCAGGGCGTCGTGCAGGGAGATCGCGAGGGAGCTGGGCAGGTCGCCCTCGACGGTGAGCGCCGAGGTGGCGTCGCACAGGTTCGTGACGGCGCCGA
>CAJMOM010000062.1:0-9012 GCA_905215005.1 uncultured bacterium
GTGCGTGCGCGTGCAGACCGCCGCAGAGATGCTCCAGGCGGCCCTGAGCGCCTTCCAGACGGCCGATGCGGCAATTTGTGCGGCCGCCGTCGCCGACTACACCCCCGCGGCCCCTGCGGACCATAAGCTCAAAAAGGCCAACGAGCGCCTGGATCGTATCGAACTGGTCGAGACGATCGATATTTTGGCCGAGCTTTCGCGCCAAAAGGGAGAGCGGTGCGTGATTGGCTTTGCGGCCGAGACCGATAACGTCGTGGAGTACGCGCAGCGCAAACTTGCGCGCAAGGGTTGCGATGCCATTATCGCCAACGATGTGTCGCGCGCCGATTCTGGCTTTGGGACCGATACCAACAAGGCCTGGATCGTGAGCACAGCGGGTACGCAAGAACTTCCCGTACTAACAAAACCCCAGCTCGCAGATACAATTTTGGACCTGCTTCAAAATTTGTAAAAAAGTTCTTGCACAAAGGGAAAGTTTCGGGTTAATATACTCCCTGTTGCGAGCAAGAGCAGAGCAACGAACAAAAGCTTCGGGACGTGGCGCAGCTTGGTAGCGCACTTGACTGGGGGTCAAGGGGTCGCTGGTTCGAATCCAGTCGTCCCGACCAGAAGTTTGCAGGTCAGGCACCTAGTGCCTGACCTTTTTTGTTTAATAATCAATTGCTTAAAGCAACGAAGAATCAACGACTAACCATCCTCCACATGTCTGGACTCTCTATGGCTGCGCTGGATAGACATCGCCGGAACGGGTATAGTATCGAAAGTTTTGTCGTTAACCAGCGGGGGAGTCCTGTGGGCATCAAAAAGAAGATCAAAAAGGAGCTTATCGGCACTTCCGATTACCCGTCGAATAAGATCTTTACGATCTCCAATTTCATCACCTTTACGCGCCTGATCCTCACCCTGGTATTTCTGTACCTGTTTGTGACGGATAACAACCGCGTCATCGCCATCGTTATCTACGCCGTTGCCGCCTCCACCGACTGGATGGACGGTCAAATCGCCCGCATGACTAAGACGGTCTCGTGGCTCGGCAAGGTCATGGATCCCATTTGCGACCGTGCGCTGCTGTTCACCGGCGTGCTGGGACTGGTGGTTCGCGGAGAGCTGCCAATCTGGGTCTGCGTGCTCATTATTGGCCGCGACATCTATCTGGGCATCGGCACGCTTATCGTGCGTCATTATCACCGTCGCCCCATCGATGTCGTCTTTCCCGGAAAGATTGCCACTGCACTGCTCATGACCGGCTTCTCGCTCATGCTGCTCGGGTTCCCCGTTATTGACGGCCTGCATCTTTTACCTGCAACCCTTACGGCCTTCCCGGGCCTCAACGGAAGCTCGGTGCCCCTCGGCATCTTCTTTGTGTACGGCGGCGTGATCTTCTCCATGCTCACGGCTGTCATCTACTCCATTAAGGGCGGAGTGGCCATTAAACAGGCTCTCGCGCATCCCGAGGACGAGGACATCGACTTTCTGAACCCTGAAATCGAAGACTGATTCGTTGGGGTATGATTACGTACGGTTCATTATTTGCGGCACGTCCGCGATAAGTTAGGGGTTGTCATGGACAACATGGTTAACAATATGCCTCAGAATGATAAGACTGCTGACGCTACCTGCGTATTCCGCGTGCCTTCAAGCGACGTCACCGTTCCCGACCTCATGGCCAACGTGCGCATCACCGCCCCCGTTCTGTCCATCGTCAAGGGTCCGCAGACGGGTGCCGCTTTTGAGCTCGAGGACGACGTGACCACCATCGGCCGCGATCCCGCGAACGGCATCTTCCTCAACGACATGACTGTTTCGCGCAGCCACGCGCGCATTATTCGCGAGGGCCTCGGCGCTCGCATCGAAGACCTGGGCTCGCTCAATGGCACCTGGGTCGACGGTGCCATCGTCAATGCAGCCCCGTTGCACGACGGTTCTTCCGTTCAGATCGGTACGTTTACGCTCATCTACCACGAGAGCACGCCGGAGCGCATCGAAACCGGTGAGTAGGGCATGGCCGAACGCAACTATCTGAGTATCGGCCAAGTCGTCAACCTACTTCGAGGCGCATACCCCGATCTTTCGAACTCAAAAATTAGATTTCTAGAGGATGAGGGGCTCATTACCCCTCATCGTACGCCAAAGGGATACCGTCAGTACTCCAAGGAGGACGTTGATCGCCTGGAGGTCATCCTGCACTTGCAGAAGACCCGCTACATGCCGCTCAACGTGATTAAGCAGCGCTTGGAAAACGCCACGAACCTGTCAACGCTCGCCTACGAGGTGGGCTTGCTGTCCGATGTTCCGCTCAAGACGGAGCCCAAGGAGACTAAGCAAAAGCTGCATCCCATCGAGACCATTCCCGATATGCTGGGCGTCGAGATTTCGTTTATCCGCTCGCTCGCCGAGAACGACCTCATTCGCATCATCAAGAGTCCGCAGAATCGTGAGCTCGTCGATGGTCGCGATTTCCCGATCATCCGCTACTGCTCCGAGCTGTCACGCTTCCATATCGAGCCGCGCAACCTGCGTCAGTACGTGTCTTCCGCCAACCGCGAGTCCTCGATGTTTGAGCAGGTGCTCGTGAGCATGCTCGGCATGGACACCTCCGATGACGAGCGCGACGCCAAGCTCGAGCGTGCGTTTAAGAAGCTTCACGACCTGACGGAGGGCGTGCACACCGCGCTGCTCAAGAACCGCGTTTTTGAGTCGCTCAACGCCGTGGTCGAGGACGCTGACATCGATGCACTCGATGAGGAAATCACTCGCTCCGAGTCCACCAAGGCCAAAAACGAAGAGATAGCCGCGCCGGCTTCGCACGAGGATTCTCTCGTAAAGCCGCTCAAGGTCGTCGCCCCTTCACACTCCGGCACCGCCACCGCGGGCAAATAACAGCTGCCGCTTATCCGGCAACCCATTGAAAGGTCATACAATGTACGACTTCGAATCTCAAATCGTCGACATCCCCGACTATCCCGAGCCCGGAGTCATCTTTAAAGACATCACGCCGCTCTTTGGCAATCCCGAGGCGCTCAAAGCCATGACCGATGCCCTCGCCGAGCACTTTGCCGGCATGGGAATCACCAAGGTCGTGGGTCCCGAGGCTCGCGGCTTTATGGTTGGCGTACCGGTGGCTGTAGCCCTTGGCGCCGGCTTTGTTCCCGCACGTAAACCGGGCAAGCTGCCGCGCGAGACCGTGAGCCAGAGCTACGAGCTCGAGTACGGCACCGATTCAATTGAGATCCATGCCGACGCTATCAGCTCTAAAGATACCGTGTTGATTCTGGACGACTTGGTCGCGACGGGCGGAACCGTCGAGGCAACAGGTAAACTGGTGCGAGATATGGGCGCAAAGCTTGTGGGCTACGGGTGTATCCTTGAGCTTGCGCTTCTTAACCCGCGCGAGAAGCTCACGCCGTCTGATGACGATGTAGAGCTCTTTAGCCTGGTGACGGTGGACTAGCCGTTACCCTTAGTTACTGGAAAGGAAGCTACATGCGCACAGCAAACACGCACAAAAACATGGCACGCTGCGCTGCTACGGCAACCCTCGCATGTGTTTTGGGCTTGGGCCTCGCGGCTCCCGCCTACGCCGATACCGCATCCGACCTTGCCGCTGCTCGTACGAAGCTCGAGCAGATCGGTACCCAAACCCAGCAGATTTACGATGAGCTCGCCACGCAGACGCAGGCGCTCGACCAGACTGCTGGCGAGATCACGCAAAAGCAGCAGGAGATCGCCGATGGTCAGGCCAAACTCTCGACCTATGTCGCCGGCGAGTACAAAACCGGCGGTCTGAGCCTGCTTCAGGTTCTGACGGGTGTCGATGATCTGAGCGATATGCTCAACCGTTTGTTCTACTACGGCAAAGTTTCCGATAAGCAAGCTCAGACCATTCAAGAGGTCAAAGAGCTTAAGCAGCAGCTCACCGATAAGCAGGCCGAGCAGGAGAAGAACGTCGCCACCACGCAAAAGAAGGTTGACGAGCTTAACGCCCAGCAGGCTGAAGCCCAGGACGTCGTAAACTCCCTGGATTCGCAGCTGCAAGCCGAGCTTGCCGCAGAGGCCGAGGCCAACGCCGCGCTGCAGGCCGGCATCAACGCCAGCACCGCCGAGAAGGCCACGGTGAGCAACGAGACTGCCGGTACGACCGAGAAGACCAACAACGGTGGCCAGACCAGCAATAACAACAACCAGGGCGGCAACACTCCGGCTCCTACGCCGGCACCTGCTCCGACGCCGCAGCCCTCCACACCTGCTCTGGCTCCGACGCCTTCTGCTCCGAGCCAGTCCGTCGACGGCGGTTCTGTTGTATCGCGTGCATACAGTAAGCTTGGTTGCGCTTATTCCTGGGGCGGAATTGGCCCGAACAGCTTCGACTGCTCTGGTTTTGTTAGCTATTGCCTCACTGGTCGCTATTGCCGCCTGGGCACCACGGGTACCTTTATGGGCTGGACGCGTGTGTCCGATCCGCAGCCCGGTGACGTTGTGGTCAACTCGTACCACACCGGCATTTACATCGGTGGTGGTCAGATGATTCATGCTTCCGACTACAACACGGGTGTTATCATCAGCTCCGTTGCCGCCGGCATGAACAATAACTACATCTTCGTGCGCTACTAAGTATTCAGATAAAGCAAACGGATATGGACCTCGTGGCTTTGAGTCATGGGGTCCATTCTTTTACCTTTCGTGCAGGTCGCTATCTAGTTTTGAATACTAGATAGCGACCCAATCGGTCTGCAAGATGGCTATAATTGTTAGGGAACAATTAGAAAGGACCCTCTATGAGCTGGGCACTTATCTCCGATTCAAGCTGCAACCTCCGCGATTGGCAACCGACCGCGCCCCATACCACCTTTTCATTTGCGCCCCTCAAAATTCGAGTGGGGGAGCGTGAATTCGTCGATGACCTTTCGCTTGATGTACATGAGCTCAACTGCGCTGTTCAGGCGGAGACGAACGCTTCTTCGAGCGCTTGTCCCAGCGTAGGGGAGTGGGCCGAGCTCTTCAAATTGGCAGACAAGACCATCTGCATGCCGATCTCTGAGGGCGTGTCGGGCAGCTACAACGCGGCAGCCACGGCTCGCGATATGGTTCTTGCCGAGGAACCGGACCGACAGATTCATCTAGTCAATTCACGCGCAGCTGGCGGCAAAATGGACCTCATTTTCCTGCTGTTCGACCGCTATCTTGCAAGCAACCCGGATGTCTCATTCGAGGATGCTAGCGCATACTTCGATAGTCTTGAACAGAACAGCAAAATCCTCTTCAGTTTGTGCAATTACGAAAACCTCGCCAAAGCCGGACGTATCCCTAAGGCAGCCGGCGTCATTGCCAACAAGCTCAATATCCGCATTTTGGGCACGGCGAGTGAGGCCGGTAAAATCGAACTCGTGGGGCACACGCGAGGCGAAAAGAAGATGCTCAACAAGATTATCGATACCATGGAAGCCGAGGGTTTTGCCGGCGGCGAGGTCATCATCGATCACGTTGAGAACGAAGCTGGAGCACAGGCGCTTACTGACCGCATAGTCGAGCATTGGCCCGGCTCCAAGACTATCATTATGCCCTGCAACGGCCTGGATTCCTATTACGCCGAGATGCACGGCCTGATCATCGGCTACGGCATGGGCGTAGCTTCGGGCAAATAAAGTCCAAACAAGCAAAAAAACGGGCGGGACAAAGCGACAGATGGCTCTTTGTCCCGCCCGTTTTATACGTCGGCTAGCTATTAAACCCGTTGAACTTGAGATAGCTCATCAAGTAAGCCTTCGAAACAAAGGATGAAACCGCGCTGCGCACAAGCAGCGACTCACGCGTTACCTGATGCGCCGTATCGGGAACCGGCGTCTGCTCGACGGAAAACGCCGAACGAATCGATGCCTCGAGCTGATCGACCACATAATCAAAGGCCGTCGGGGCATCGTAGCTCAAACGCTGAATGTTAAAGAGTGCCTGCACCGCAGCAATAGGTAGTACCTGCTTAAAGATGCAGATAGCAATCAGGCGGGCAATCTGCTCGCGGCCATATTGCTTTTTGACCGGAGCAGGCACCAGGCCGACCTTCACGTAGTTATTGATCATCGATGGCGTAATGACGGGCTGCTCAACGCAAAGGGACAGCGGCTCCATCCACAGCGCAACATACTCAATGACCTGGTCGCGGTAGAGCGTCACATTGGGCAACTGGTCATAGCGCGGCAGACTCAACGTATTGAGTTTGCGTACGATATCGGACTGAATAAATGCATCGGGCAGCACAGTGGGCTGAATATCCTCAGGTTTAATGCTGACCGACGAATCAGACATCGGAATAACGTGTTTAACGTGATTCATAAAGGTCCTCCGTTCATTTTCTATATTGTATTCTACGTTATCTAGTTTTGCATACCACGTAGCCGGCAAGAAAATTGGCGGGACAGTGCACTGATGTATCGTCCCGCCATTTGTTAATTGATAACAACCTTACATAAGATATATTATCGTACTTATCCGCGGAGAAACGCGTATGCGCTAGTTGCTGCTATGGCTCCGTCAGAAACGGCGGTCACAACCTGGCGTAAGCGTTTGGAACGGATGTCGCCAGCAGCAAATAGACCTGGCGTGCGGGTCGCCATGGATTCATCAGTCAGAATGCCGCCATCAGGCGCCAGATCGACTAGATGTTCAACAAGCTCGGTATGGGGTTGCGTCCCGGTAAAGACAAAGATGCCAAACGAGCCAGGATCAAAGGTCTCGGCATGCGTCTTACCGCTTGCATTGTCCTTGAACGTAATTGTCGTGGGCATCGCTTCACCAGAAAGCTCAACAATACTAGTTTGGTACCTAACTGTAATATTGTCCTTTTTGAGTACATTCTGAACAACACCATCAGGCGCACGGAACTGGTCGCGGCGCAGAACGATGGTCACACTGCTGGCAATGTCTGACAGGAACAGCGCTTCTTCGCATGCCGAATTGCCACCACCGATTACAAAGACCTGTTTGCCGCGGAAGAACATGCCGTCACATGTTGCGCAATATGAAACGCCACGACCGCGATACGTATCCTCGCCAGCAAAACCTGCCGGACGCGGCGTGGCGCCCATGCACGCAATGACGCTCTTAGCCTCCGTGTCGCCCATATCATGATGAACGGTAAACAGTGCGGAATCAGCATCATAATCGATGCCCGTTACCATACTCCATTCAACCTGCGCACCCAGGCCTTCTGCATGCTGCTGAAAGCGTTCACCAAGCTCTGCACCACTTAGCAGCGGAATACCGGGATAATTCTCGACTTCATTGGTCGTGGCGATCTGTCCACCCGACATGCCCTGCTCAATCACGGTCGTCGTCAGGTTGGCACGCGCAGCGTAAATGGCGGCAGCATAGCCCGCGGGGCCTCCACCGATAATCGCAACATCAATCGGCTGATCGGTAGTCATGAAGAATCCTCTCGTCGAAACGTTGTCGTTCTTTGCGCTCATACCCAAATTTACGTGAACATGACACTCATGCACTACAATGATAAATCGCGTAACAAAGCTGAAGGGGAGTTATCGATGGATCAAACGCAGACGAGCAATAGCGCTCCCCTGCCCATGCAAGCCACTCCCCAACCGGAGCAAATGACCGTTTCACCTACACAAAAACCCCTGGTAACCATTGTGCACGCATCGGTTGGATCGGGCCACAAAGCCGCCGCCAACGCGATTGCACAAGCATTTGACCTTATCCGCGGCACCAAAGGAATCCCTGAGGATATTGAGATCGAAGTCCTAGATATCCTCGATTTTGGACGCATTAGGTTCGATGGTAATAAAACAGCAGCGTCGTTTACCGGCGCCACGCGTCCCATTTACGACCTGACCTGGCGATATACGCTTACAGGACATCTGCTCTGGGGCGGCGGCACAGCATGGTCACGAATTATGTTCCCCGCCTTCAACGAATACGTCCGGACCCGCAGGCCCATAGCCGTGGTCGCAACACACATTACGGCGGCCAACGTCGCTGTGGGCGCCCGCGTCATCACGGGTATCGATTATCCGGTCATCTGCGTGCCGACCGATTACGAAGTCGAAGGCTTTTGGCCCCACAAGGACACCGACCTATTCTGTGTAGCCAACGAGTTTATGGCCGAAACGCTGCGCCCGCGCAAGGTTCCCGAGTCAAAGATCCGCATAACGGGCATCCCCATCCGAGCCGGTTTCGATACCGATTACAAACGCGAGGATGAGCTGAGCAAGTTCAATCTCCCCATAGACAAAACCGTCGTATTGGTGATGGCCGGCGCCAGTTTGCCCCAACCATACGTGCGTTTCCGCGCCGCGATGGACCACACGCTCCCCTTCTTACGCAGCTTTGAGGACATGCACTTTGTCTTTTTACCGGGCAAGGATAAGGAATACGCCACCCGACTCAAGACACTCTTCGACGCCATGAAGCTCGAAAACGTCACGGTTCTAGACTACGTGGACGACATGGCGGCCCTCATGCACGGCTGCGACCTGGCAATTCTCAAATCGGGCGGACTCACCGTCACCGAGTGCCTGTGCGCTCATCTGCCGATGATCCTGCTGGGCAAATCATACGGTCAGGAAAAGGCCAACACCACCATGCTCACCGGCATGGGCGCCAGCATGCACGTCACCACCGCACGCGAGCTCATCGTGACGCTTCGTCACCTGCACGACCACCCTGAGTCGCTCAAAGCGCTACTCATCAACGGCGAAGTACTACGCCGCCCTCACGCAGCCGAAGATATCGCCATCGCAACCATGGAGCTCGTAGACAAACCCCAAAAGCGCAAACGAGCCTTCTGCCGCTTCTACTGGGGCGGCAAGCCAGCGCATATCCGCTAGCATTGGATTGCCCGCTTACCTGCGGGAGGCCCCTATATATCATCCCATGCTCAAACATTCTCGCTGCGCTGCGAAACTGCGCGTGGAACGATATATAGGGACCTCCCACGGGTGAGCTACGTTTGCATGCCTGCAACTACCGTGTATCTTCGCTGGTAACCGTTAGCATTAATCA
>CAJMOM010000063.1:0-8688 GCA_905215005.1 uncultured bacterium
TGTGCCAGCCCGGACGGCCCTCGCCCCAGGGGCTCGGCCAGCTGGGCTCGCCGGGCTTGGCGGCCTTCCACAGGGCAAAGTCGAGCGGGTCGTTCTTGTCCTCGTTCTCCTCGATGCGCGCGCCAACCATAAGGTCGTCGATGTTGCGGCCCGAGACCTGACCATAGTTGGAATCGCTGCGCACGGCAAAGTACACATCGCCGTTATCGGCTGCGTAAGCGTGGCCCTGCTCGATAAGCGTCTTGATCATGGCGATCATGGGGCCGATCTCCTTGGTGGCGCGGGGGCGCACATCGGGATCGAGCACGTTGGCGGCGCGCATGACGCCGATGAACTTATCGGAGAACTCCGTCGCGACCTCGGCAGCCGTGCGGCCCTGCTCGTTGGCGCGCTTGATGATCTTGTCATCGACATCGGTGAGGTTCTGGGCGAACGTGACCTCGTAGCCGCTCGCGATAAGCCAGCGACGAATCACGTCAAAGCTGATGAACGTGCGGGCATTGCCGATGTGGATGTTGTCGTAGACCGTGGGGCCGCACACGTACATGCGGACCTTGCCGGACTCGATGGGCTGGAACTCTTCCTTTTTATGGGTAGCGCTGTTGTAGATACGCATTCGTTACTCCTTAACGGTTTTCTGTAGCAGGCAGACGGCCCAGGCGCCGATTCCCTCGCCCTGGCCTTCCCAACCGAGCTTTTCGGTCGTAGTGGCGGCGACGCCCACGTTTTCGACGTCAACACCCAGGGCATGGGCAAGGTTGGCGCGCATGGCATCGCGGTGCGGGGTGATCTTGGGTTGCTGACAGGCAATGGTGCAATCGGCATCGACAAACTCGAAGCCCAGCTCGCGCGCATAGTCCATCACGCGAGCGAGCAGCACCATCGAGTCGGCACCCTCATAGGCGGGATCGGTGTCGGGGAATAGCTTGCCGATGTCTCCCCCGCGGCAGGCGCCCAGAATGGCGTCGGCCAAGGCGTGCGCGAGCACATCGGCATCCGAGTGGCCCAGCAGGCCGCGCTCGTAGGGAATGTCGACCCCGCCGATGATACATCGACGCCCCTCCACCAGACGGTGAACGTCGTAGCCATGGCCAATGCGCAGGTTACTGAACATGGGGAAGGTCCTCTCCCTCGGCCATGCGGCCAAGCAGAATCGCGGTTACGGGACGCAGGTCCTCGGGCACCGTCACCTTAAGGTTATCGCGCGGGCTCTGGACGCAGCGGACGCGCCCACCCATGCGCTCGACCAGCGACGAATCATCGGTACCGATAAAGCCCTCGGCAATCGCCGCGGCATGGGCGCGCTTCATGGCGTCGACACTAAAGATCTGCGGCGTCTGCGCGGCCCAATACAGCTCGCGCGGCGGCGTCTCGACGATGTTGTCGCCATCGACGATCTTGAGCGTGTCGATCGCGGGCTGACCGCACACGACACCGTCGAGAGCACGGTCACTCACAAGTACGTCGATCGCATGGTCGATAGCCTCGGTGGTAATGAGCGGACGGGCGCCGTCGTGGATAGCGACATATTCGAAACCCGCCGGCACCGCGTGCACGCCGGCACGGGTGGAATCCTGACGGGTATCGCCGGCATCGGCAAAACTGATGGGCGTGTCATAGTCAAACGGGTCGATGGCCAGGCGGCGCATCTCGGCACGGCGCTCGGCAGGGCAAACCACCACGATGTGGCCGACCTTATCGCTACGGTCAAATGCGCGGATGGACCAGCTCATGAGCGGACGGCCCGCCACGTTAACGAGCTGCTTGCCGCCGGGATTTCCAAAGCGCTGACCGCTGCCGCCGGCAACGACCACGGCGCATACGGGCGCCATTATGCGTTCCCCTGTTTGGTGCCCTTCATGCGGTACAGCGAGTCCGCAAGAATGGCAGGGTTGTTGACGCCAAAGTCGCCCAAGCGCTCCGGATCCTCGCTGATGTCATCCATGAGCTCCTGCAGCGAGCCGTACTCGTCGACGATCTTCTCGGCCACGCCGTCGCGCACGACGGACACACGCGAAAGCGTGCGCAGGCCCAGCGGCGTCATGACGGAGTCCTCGTCCAAGTCGTCATAGCCCAGAACTGCCGCCACGTGCTGCGGGTCGGACAGGTCCTTAGGCGTCATACGGGCAAGCTCGGCGCGGATCTTCTCGGCGTTGGCCTCAGAGGAATCGCTTGCGTAGTCGCGGATCATCAGGTCGTATTCGGTATCCATGCTGGAGCCCGCGAGCTGCTCGAGCTGCATCTGCACGAGCTTGCCCTGGTTACCCAGCTTGACAATGCAATCCTTAAGCTCGGTCTTTGCCTGCTGCATGATCTCGAAGCTCGAGAAAATACCGGTAATGTCGGCGAGCGTAACGTAGTCGTCGAGCTCGAGAGCCGTCAGGCGCAGCAGGGAGCGATCGAGCGACTGACGGGTAGTCTGGAGCGTGGCGACGAGCTGGTTGACCGAGCTCATGATGGTGGTGACGGGCTGGATCTCGTAGCTCTTGCCGTGAACGTACACGTTAACGACGGCACGACGGGCCGAGACCGAGATCACGATGGCATCGGTGAGCACCGACATGCGAGCGGCGGTGCGGTGACGCATACCTGTCTCGCTCGTGGCGAGCGAGGGATCGGGATTGAGATGGAAATTGGCGCGCAGGATCTGGGTGAGGTCGCCGTCGATGACGATGGCGCCGTCCATCTTGGAAAGCTCGAACAGGCGGTTCGAGGTAAACGAAATGTTGAGCGGGAAGCCGTCGTTACCGGCAGCGAGCACGTTTTCGGTGTCGCCGACGCAAATGAGGGCGCCCAGGTGACCGGCGATGATCATGTCGAGGGCGGTGCGGATCGGCTGACCAGGTGCCGTCAGGCGAATAGCCTGTTCCATACGCTTTTGCAGCTCGTTCTTATCCAAGGCATCGCTCCCATCGTATACGCTCCATAAACGTCAATAAGTTTCTCACGGTTTGCCCCTGTGACGCCCGCAAAATCCGATGCTTACAGAATGAGCGAACACAGCTGAGAGCCCCAATTCAAATGAGCTGCTTATGTGGTAGCATCGGGATTCGCATAAATGAGGGAGTAGTCGCGTGATCGGGTTCGCCTCCGGTGGCGCGGTAAGTCAACACACTGGCCGATGCGGCCTGGCTTGCCTTAATGAACGAGACTCGTGGCTGTGCGCGCAACGCGTACGCCACGGGTCTTTTTTGTTACTCCCCCAAGAGGTACACGCGGGCCCGCCCGCAGAGAGGGAGCCAGACTATGGGACTCGCAGAGCTCGTGTTGCTCGCCGTTGCCCTTTCGATGGACGCCTTTGCCGTTTCCATCTGCAAGGGCCTTGGCATGAAGAAAATCAACCTTAAAGTCGCCGTGGTGCTCGGTCTGTTCTTTGGCGGCTTTCAGGCCGGCATGCCCGTAATCGGATGGGCGCTCGGCAGTCAATTCATGGGCTTCATCGGACCCATCGACCATTGGATCGCCTTTATCCTTTTGGCCTTCATCGGCGGCAAAATGCTGTGGGAAGCCTTTACCGAAGACGAGGATGGAGGCGACGGCAAGGATGCCGAGAAGATTGACCTGGGCGAGTACCTGATCCTCGCCATCGCCACCTCAATCGACGCCCTGGCCGTGGGCATCTCGTTCGCCGCGCTTTCGGTCGACATCGTTCCCGCTGTATCGCTTATCGGCGTCACAACGTTTATCTTCTCCGTCGCCGGCGTAGCGATCGGCCACACCTTTGGCGCGCGCTACGAAAAACCCGCCACCATCGTGGGTGGCGTCGTGCTCATCCTCATCGGGCTTAAGATCTTGCTTGAGCACCTTGGAATCCTCGCGATATAAAAAACGCCTCTCATAAGCTCAACGTCAATGTAGAAGCCTCATGCAAAGTTTTGCATAAGCCCTTTTCGTGCAGACTTTTGCATGTCATACTGATATGCAAAAGTCTGCACGTTAGGAGATCGCCGTGGGCACCCTTCCCATCACCACACCGCGCCAAGCTGGCATCTACGTCCGCCAGGCACGCGAGGCTCAGGGTCTCACCCGTGCAACCCTCGCTAAAAAAGCCGGTGTTTCGGAGCGCTTGCTCGCATCGCTCGAGCTAGGAGACGCCACCGGCATTCGACTCGACAAGTTGCTGACGATTTTCAATGCTCTTGGACTGGCACTCGCCGCTCAAGGGGATATCGGCGAAGCAAAAAACGAGCGACCAGTCGACGCCCCGCATGCCAATCCGCTGCCTCGCAGCATCCCCAGGCGCCATCACACTCAACGTCCTCATCATCGCAACCGTCGTAGTACCGCCATTCCGGCTCTTGCAGATGCCCCCTTTACATCCGCACTCTACGACGAGGTCTTCGCCGATTTCGCCATGTCCAATCTCGGAGTCTCGATTGCCGCAAACGCATCTAACCAAACCAAGCCCGAAGGGAAATAGCCAATGGCCAGAACATCACTTCGGACCATTATTTGCGGCGTACCTGCGGGAACGCTCACGCAAGATGAGAACGGTCTTATCAGCTTTACCTACGATCATGACTATGACGGGCCAGCCCTATCGACCAACATACCCGTATCGAATCGCACATACGGACAACAGGTCATGAATCCGTACCTGTTTGGCCTTCTACCCGACAGCGAGGACCAACGAAAAGCGATTGCCACCGAATTCGACGTTAGGCCCAACAACCCCGTTGCGTTGCTCAGCCATATCGGACTCGACTGTCCGGGCGGAGTGCAGTTTTGTGCCGAAGAAGATGCCGACGCCGTCCTGCATCGCGCCGGCGAATACCGCCCTATAGACGACCACGAAATTGCTCTCCGCCTCAAGTCGATCAGGGATGACCGCGATGCATCGTGGATGGGTCTAGATGAAAGTTGGTCACTCGGAGGCAACCAGGGCAAGTTCGCGCTCGCGTTCATAAACGGCCGCTGGTGCGAATGCATGGGCTCCTCGCCTACGACGCATATTTTCAAAAATGGCGTTATCGGATTTAAACTCGAGGCTCTCAATGAGTTTGTCTGCATGAAAAGCGCCCAGCGCGCCGGTATCGCAACGGCAAACGTCGAATATCGTATGTTTGAGGACGAACCTGCCCTCATTGTTGAGCGCTATGACCGCGTGAAAGTCGAAGACGGAACGATCAGGCGCCTACATCAAGAAGACCTCTGTCAGGCACTTGGGGTGATGCCCGCCCAAAAGTACACGGCAGACGGCGGCCCGACCACCCGCGATATTCAAGAGCTCCTCGTAAACACGAGCCACCATCAACTTAACCTGTATCTGTTTACGCAGATACTGTTCTTCAACGCCATTATCGGCGCACCGGATGCGCATGCGAAAAACTATTCCCTGCTACTCGGAAACGGCGGCACGGCCATGATGGCTCGTATGTACGATGTCGCGTCGGGTTTGACGTATGAGCGCATGCGACGTCGGGCACGCCTTGCCATGAGCGTTGGCGGCGAGAATCGTGTTGGGCGTATCGGACCCAACGCCATCCGCCGATACCATGGCGAAGGCGACCCCGTGCTGGAAGCGGCACTCACCGATGCTGGGCTAACCGAGAAGTTTTGCTTTACAACCATGATGGACCTCGCCTACGAGGTACCCATTTGCATGGAAGAGGTCATGGACGAATACGCCAATCTGCCCGGCATGGCGGACCTGCGCGAACATATGCTCGGGCCCGTCCGCGAAAACTGCCAGCGCACCCTCGACCTCATCAAGGCGGATATGGGCTAGACGCCAATCAATTTCCCATTTCTTAAAAGAAGAGAGGGGGCACCTGTCGCAAAAGACCGGGTGCCCCCTCTCGTAATGTCATTTGCAATCCGCTAGCACGTGGCTCGGACTGCTGCTAGCGCAATCTTTACGCAGCGAGGCGCTTGAGGACGTCGATGAGCAGCTCGTAGAAGCGCTCGGCAGAAGCGAGCTCCATGCTCTCGTCCGGGGTGTGGACATCGGAGAGCGTCGGGCCCACGGCAATGGCGTCCAGGCCGTGCAGGGCCTCGGCAAACAGGCCGCACTCAAGGCCGGCGTGAATGGACTCGATGCGCAGCTCGGAGCCAAAGAGCTCACGATAGCTCTCGACAAAGACGTCGCGGACCGGCGAATGCTCGGCATAGCTCCAGCCGGGATACTCGAACTCAAACTTGGCGTCGAAGCCCAGGACATCGGCCAGCGTCTGCAGGCGGTCCTTGAACTCGTTCTGCAGCGAGGTGATCGAGGAGCGCGGGGACAGCATGATCTTGACCTCGTCGTCAGAAGTGGCAACCACACCGATGTTGGAGGAAACCTCGACGGAGCCGTCGGTGGCGACGTTGCGGCGAATCACGCCGTTAGGGGCAAGACGCAGGGCGCGGATGAGGGCAAGCGCGGACTTCTGGTCCATGGCCTCGACCTCGGCGTCGTCGGCAATCTCGACGGTGCAGGTAAAGCCGGGGTCGAAGACCTCGAGCTCGGCAGCGACGTCGGCGATGATGCCCTTTGCGATCTGGGCCGCGGCCTCGGCGGCAGCGTGGTCGGCATAGACCAGAACAGCCTTGCACTCACGGTTGATAGCGTTGTCCTTGGTGCCGCCGTTAAAGCTAACGATGGCGGGCTCGCCGGCAACCATCAGGCGGTCGATGATACGGGCCATGATGAGGTTGCCGTTGCCGCGCTCCAGGTTGATGTCGGAGCCGGAGTGACCGCCCAGCAGGCCGGAGATGTCGAGCGTGAGGGTGCTACCGGTCTTGTGCTCGCGCGCGATCGGGCAGGTGTAGGTAACGACGACGCCGCCGGCGCAGCTGACGGTGGCAACGCCCTCTTCCTCGGAGTCAAGGTTGATCATGGTGCGGGCGCTAATCTGGGACTTGTCGAGCGTCTCGGCGCCGACCAGGCCAGTCTCCTCGTCGGTGGTGAATACGCACTCGAGGGCCGGATGGGCAATCGAATCGTCGTTGAGCACGGTAAGCATAAGCGCGACGGCGATACCGTTGTCGGCGCCCAGGGTGGTGCCGTTAGCGGTGAGGACGCCGTCCTTGACGACCAGGTCGATACCGTCGGTCGTAAAGTCGTGCTCAACGGAGCCCAATTTGTCGCACACCATATCGATGTGGCCCTGCAGCATCACGGTCGGGGCATTCTCGGCGCCGGCAGAAGCGGGCTTGCGAATGATGACATTGTAGACCTCGTCCTGGTACACATCGAGGCCGCGCTCCTTAGCAAACGCAACCAGGAAATCGCTGATGCCCTTCTCGTTGCCAGACCCACGGGGGATCGCGCTGACCTCCTCAAAGAAATGGAACAGCTGGGCGGGCTCGTAGCCGGTGATCTTGTAGTCCATGGTGCCTCCTTGGCGCAACTGGTTAGACAGTAAGACATGCGACTTGTATATTCCCAGACTTTGCGTGCATAAACCAGTCGAAAACGCCGAGCGCCCTCGCATCATCGGCTAACGGCGGGGAAACGCCACTTTATTAAGATAAAGCATGTTAGACGGGCCGCGCCGAAGGGACGTTGGACCCTTCAACCAACCTCAACGCTTGATCAACGTTTATGCATACGCCATTGGTATGTTTAATGAGGTTTTTGTCCTCCGTCACGACGCAATCGACGTCGATGCGATTGGCAACGCCCAGCATCAGGTCATCCTCGAAGTCATTGTGATGATACTTGAACACAAAGGAGTCGAAGACCTCGTCTGCACCGACCGGCGCAATGAGGGCGAGCTCGCGCATCTGCCGAACGCATGCCCAGGCCGTTTCGTCCGCCGCCGCAATGGCGTTATCGCTCAGCGAACCATTCTTCCTTCGGCACTCCCTCTTAATCGCCGCCGAGACAAGATACGAGACATCTTTGACCGAAAGAGACGAGGCAAACAGGGCAATCTGCTCCGAGACATCGGCAATCTCGAATAGACGGGCGACATCCGCTGTCCGGTCCGACCTTCCAGAAAAGTAATCCATCCATACGTTGGTGTCGATGAGCAACTTGAGAATGCCGTCTGCACTCATAGCTCCACCCACTCGGGATAGCGCTCCGCCATTGCTTCCTCATAGAGGTCATCGTAGTCACCCGAGAGGTCGGGAACAGGGATGCCGTATTTGAGGCACGCATCGCGCACGATGTGGCTGCCCTGCGTAACCCTTGATTCCACCGACGCAGTCGCTGGCACGTTAGAGCTCGGTACCGCGACCCCCGATCTCGAGGGCATGCATCCGTTGACGACCAGATATTCCCAAAGTGTCCGCACCGCTTGAGACGGCGTCATGCCGATATGCGCGACGACCGGAATGCCTGCGGCCGTGATGGCGCGGATCTGGGGGCAGACCTCTTTTCCGCCCTCAAGCTTGACCGCGCTCGCGCCGGTCTCCTTCATGATGCGGCCTGCATTCTGCATCGCCTGCTCGACCGAGATCTGATAGCTCATGAACGGCATATCGACCACAACAAACGTCTCCTTGCAGCCGCGCACGACGCTGCGGCCGTAAACGATCATCTCCTCGACCGTTACCGGAAGCGTGTCCTTGTAGCCCTGCATGGTCATGCCGAGGCTGTCGCCGACCAGGATCATGTTGATTCCCGCCGCGTCGATCAGCTTCGCGGTCGAGTAGTCATAACAGGTCAGCTGCGAGATCTTCTCACCGTTCCGCTTCATCGCGGCAAGAGTTGCTACTGTGTTTTTCATTTTTGTCCTTTCTCCGTCAGCTCCCGCAATG
>CAJMOM010000064.1:0-8400 GCA_905215005.1 uncultured bacterium
TCGGCGCGGTGCCGGCCTCGTTCTGGGAAATGGCGTCGTCGTCGGCGACGATGAGCCAGTATCCACAGGGCAGCTCGGCCGTCGTGCCCGCGTTAAGGGCCACGGGCACGACGCCTGCCTTGACAATCGCGCGAGCAAGCTTTGCCGTCAGCGCGGTCGTCATGTGCCCGTCGGCATTTATCCACTCGGCAGCCTCTTGCGCCGTCGATGCCGAGCTATCAAGTCCCGCATCATGAAGCACAGGGAGAACAGCTTGGCGAACGGCGTCATTTGCCCACGTTATGTCAGTTGCGACCTTTTGGTCGGCATCGGCGTCGTCAATAACGGTCGCCGAAAAGAGCTGATACGCGTCATATCGCGTCGCAACTTTACCGTCCACCGTAATGGATCCGGCGTCGGTGGCACGGGCCGTCCCGGGGGCAATCGCGAAAGAGAAGGCAGCAACCATGGCCATCACCACAACGGCCAACGTATGGCGGAGCGACTTACTCACGACGACCACCTCGATCCAGATCGCGATGGCGGCGAGCATGCATCCACGTCGCCGCGAAGCACAGCATCGAAGCGCCAGCCAGATACGTCATAGTCAAGCCAGCGCCGCCCGCCTCGGGAAGTGTGGTCGAGTACTTGTTGGTAAAGGTCGGCGGATCCTGAGAGTCATCGCCATAGGTAACTACGGCGTCGAGCCGGTTCGTGCCATTAGTTACCTTAACCGTAACGTTGCGCGGGGTCGTGTCATAGGTGATGTGGTCCTTCACGTTATCCTTGGCGCCATCGGGGACGACCTCAGAGATGGTGTAGTGGTACTCTTTGGCCTCGTTGTAATCAACACTGAAGGACACGCTGCCATCGGCGTCGTTCGTCTCCGTTTGGAGTACCCTGCCTTCGCCATCCTTAAGTTCAAACGAGAACTGCCCCGCCTTGAAGGTGCCACCTTCAAGTACCTTCCTAGCCCGGATTGTCGCGGATCCCTCTAGGCGATTATCGTAGACCCAGATCTCGTCCTTTTTGTCATCGCCGATAATCTTCGCGTTGCCGACGATAGCCTTCGCCTTTTCGAGCGCGGCTTGATACACCTCATTACTTGCTTCACCCTTAAGCATGATCTACGTGGGACTTGTTGTGTCGTACCCCTCAGGCGCCTTCGACTCCACAAGCTTGTAGAGCACACAATTAGCCATCTTTTTGGTGCTCGTGCCGAACGAGATTTTTCCGCTGCCATCGGTCTTGGCAGTCTGGAATTTCTTCTCAGTCCCACCGGCGCCATCCATGGCCACACTGTAGAGCGTAAACTCAGCACCCTCGAGCGGTGTGCCGACCTGCTGGGCGTCGTACTTGGTCATCGTGATGCCGTAGCCGTTGCCGCCCGCGGTTGCAGAAGTACTCTGGACAGTCCATGTTTGATCATCAGTCGCAGAACCGTCCTTCACCCCCGTAAGCGTGGCGGTGTTGGAAAGAGGAACCTTGTCGCTAGGATTTCCACTCGGGATGACCTCGTACTCGACTTTGAGGTACTTGCCATCGGGCACATTAAGCGTCAGCTTCGTGCGCGAGCCCGATTCGTCGTTAAGCTGCTCCATCTTCGACGAATAGTCCTCCTGGGGTAGCGCAACCCAAGCACCGTTCACGTGCTCGTAGACCTTAAGCGACGACGGCACCAACGTGCACTTGGCATCCATGGTGTCGACGAGCTCGAGGAAGTCAGTGCCGCTCTTAAGGGCAACCGCAGACTCGTTAACCAGAATGGTGTACTTGATGCGATTGCTATTATCGACCTGTTCGCCGGTCTTCTTGATGACGTTGTTCTTAATGGTAACAGTACCGCTGCCGGAGCCAAACTCCTTGCTCCCCGACTCGGCGCTGGCAGAGTTGGTAAACTTCACCTCGTTCGTGGAGGTATCGAGCTTGCCACGCTTGACCGCCGTCTGATACGTAACTTTGGCGTAACCAGCGTACTCACCTAGGTCCGTCGTAGGGATGGAGAAGGTGACCGTGTTGCCGGCGCTTTTTACGTTGTCGGAGGCAAGCTCCCGGTCTGAGACGACCGTCTTGGTCTCGTTTCCGCGACCATAGCCGGCATGCTGGTCATAGGGATTCTGCACGAGAGTGTACTTGGCAGAGCCCGATACATAGCTCATGCCGCCCGGGAGGGTATCGACGATGTTCAGCGGTGAGCTGTTGAGCTTTCCGGCTCCGTAGTATTCGTACTCACCGTTCGCGCCCTTATTGCCCTTCTGGCGGTTCGCGTACACTGTCCAGTCGACGACCCACGCGCCCTTCTCATCCGAACCGTCAACGGAGCTCCAGTCGAAGCTCTCACTCCAAGACACCTTCGACTCCGCTTCCGGCTTCTCGACCGCAGGCGTCGTTTCTTTGTTGACAACGTACATAACGAGGTCGGTGTACTGCCGCTGAAGGTTCAGGCCCGACGCACTGACCGACGCGAAGTTCGAGTACCAGCCCGGCAACGCATCGGACGTAGTGGTGTAGGTGATGACGGCGTAGTCCTCGTTCTCGAGGGCGGCCTTTACCTTGTCGTTCACATTTATATCAAGGTTGAAATTTCTTTTTGTTCTACCGACCGTCCAGTTGGCCGTCAGGTCCCAGTCGGCGTTCTGCCCCCGCACCAACACGGTTTTGCCGATTGTGATGGAAATGGAGTCCACGTCGACACCGAGATTTTGCGACCACGCCGACTGAAACGTATCCTTCACCGTCACCTTGTCCGGATGGACCGCATTAACGATCGCTTTCAGCGCGACCTTCGTCTCCCACGTCGCCCTGCCCGTCGTCCCGGCCTCGTCGGAGCTCACGCGCCTCTTGGTAATCGGCGTACCCACCAGCTGCGGCGTGAACTTGCCTTCGGCTGTTCCCGTGACGCGTCCTTCATGCTCAATAGTTGCATTGTTGTGCACGGTGTCGTATGAGTTCGCATCGATCATCTTGGTGTGATAAACAATGCGGTAAGTGGTGTACTTATCGTCAAGGTTAGTCGGGAACCTGTAGGTGAAGGAGCTCTGCGACGAATCGAGCTCGCGCTCCTCGAGGATCTCCGAACCCGAACTGCCCTTATAAACCGTATAACAATCACCCGTATACATTTGTTTGTCGTCAAGCTTGTCCGTAAACACGTAGTCACTCATGTCGGCCTTGAGCTCGCCTTGGTTGAGGGTGACCGTCCATGTGATGTCCGACGACGTGCCCGAGCCGTTGGACTTGTTGATCATGTCATAGCGAAATTGACTAGGAGCAGCCGTGGCCGTACCGTTCTGGCGATCGTTAGGGCCGCCCCATTCCCACGCTGCCGTGTTTTTGGAGCCTCCCTGTTCGTTGATATACTCGCCGTTGTTCACGGAGACGTCACTCTTCAGCTTGGTTTCATACGTAATCGTATGGTCACCCTGGGGAAGGCTGCCCAGGTTCTCGATGGTCGCGGTCTGGTCTTCGATTTTTGGCTGCGATTCAATCGTCTTGTTATCAAGCTTGAAGCTGCCCTCCACAAAGCTGAAGTTCTCGCCTAACGTATCGGTGAACTTGACGTTCGTGGCATATGACTCGACGGCAAGCTTGACGGTCCAGGTGACCTTGGCTACGCCGTCGGAGCCCTGAGAGAAAACCCCCGACTTCTCTCCCTTAACGTTACCGTCCTTGGTGGAAATATCGACCTTCCCCATGCCGGGGAACACAACAGGCGTCACGCTTCCAGAACCAACGTCCTTGTTTTTAAGCTGAAACGAGAAGTTCGCCGCGACATAAATGTTCGCAGGGTTTTTTTCGAGCCACGCCTTGTCGAACGTAAAGATGGCCTTGTTGTTTTTAATCTCCCATGTGCCAGCTCTTACGGCATCGGTGCCCGTTCCCGCCATAAGGTCCACAGCAGCGCTATCGTCGACGGCTATGGTGTCAGGAAACTTGTAAACGGCAACATTGTTCCCAGGCGTAGGAGCCTCGCCAGTCTTGAAATTTGCCGAAAAAGCCCCGTAAAGGGTTGATACAGAGGCCACGGCACCTTTTAGCTCCTGAGTACGATACTCGTCGGTATAGAGCTTAACCGTAACGCGCGCCGTATTCTCATCAATCGCAACCGGCGTTGGTGTCGTCGTCGCATCCTCGGCGCGCACGGGGGCTGCGCCGTGAAAAACTGCGGCGGTGAGGCTAATCAGAATGAAGATCAGGGCCGCCATACCCAGCGACCGTGAGCGGTGTGCGTTCATAGTTGTCCCCTAATTCCTACAACACAGTGTGGAATACGGCGAATCGTCGGATCGAACACAAACCCCAACATCAACAAGAACCCACCTAGCGCATTGCAAGAACCCATTGGGGAGCAACTTCTAAGACGGTTCGTCTATGCCACAATGCATAAAATACATTATAGATACCAGTCATGTAAACCGCAGGTAAAGAGGTCTTTTAATTTAATACCAGTTGATATTTACCTGTTAACAGTTTTGTATCAAAGCGGTTGTATTTCAATGATTCCTGTATATGTTTAAACAACCTAACTTTACCCGGAATAGCCTAGAAAAGGACATCGCCTCCGCCGTGGTGCAAGCCAATCTGCCCCCCTTACACCAAAAAGGGCGCCGACCATTGCGGTCGACGCCCTTTCTTATTGGCGGCTATAAAGCTCAGCGCTTATTTGTTGACCTGGCCGGCGCGGACGGCAGCCTTCTTGCGGTCGGTGGCGTTGAGCAGACGCTTGCGCAGGCGAATGTTCTTGGGGGTGATCTCGACCAGCTCGTCGTCGGCGATGTACTCCAGCGCCTCCTCCAGCGAGAAGGTGCGGGGCGGCACCAGCTGCACGGAGATGTCGGAGGTCGAGGAACGCTGGTTGCCCAGGTTCTTGGTACGGGCGATGTTAACGACCATGTCGCCGGCCTTGCTGCGCTCGCCCACGATCATGCCCTCGTAGCACTCAGTGCCCGGCTCAACAAACAGCTGGCCGCGCTCCTGCAGCGTACCCAGAGCGTAGGCAACGGCCTTCTCGGTGGTCATGGAGATCATGGCGCCGTTCTGACGGTTGCCGATCTCGCCGGCGTAGGGGCCATACTCCAGGAAGGTGTGGTAGAACACGCCCTCGCCGTGGGTGACGTTCATGATGCGGTTCTTAAGACCCATGATGCCGCGCGTCGGGATCTTGAACTCGAGGTGGGTCACGATGCCCGAGGTGTCCATGCTCGTCATGATGCCGCCGGAGGTACCGAAGACCTCGACGACCTTGCCCGAGTACTCGTCCGGGCACTCGACGACGGCCTGCTCGACGGGCTCCATCTTGTTGCCGTTCTCGTCCTTCTTAAACAGAACGCGGGGACGGCCGACCTGGAACTCAAAGCCCTCACGGCGCATGGACTCCATCAGGACGGACAGGTGCAGAATGCCGCGGCCCGAGACCTCAACGCCGCTCTTGTCCTCGAGCTCCTCGATCTTCATGGTCACGTTGTTCTCGGCCTCGTTGAACAGGCGCTCCTTGAGCTGGCGGGCACCCACGATGTCGCCGTCGCGGCCGACGAGCGGGGAGGTCGAAGCCTCGAAGACGATGGACAGGGTCGGCGGGTCGATCTCGATGGGCTCGAGCTCGACGGGGTTCTCGGGGTCGGTGTAGACATCGCCGATATCGGTGCGGTCGATACCCACGACGGCGGCGATGTCGCCGGCGCCGACTTCCTGGCACTCGGTGCGGCCCAGATAGTCGAAGGTGAAGAGCTGCTTGACGATAGCGGTGGCGCTGGAGCCGTCGTTCTTCACAACCAGGATCTGGTCGCCCTGGTGGATGGTGCCGGAGTACACGCGGCCGATGCCGATGCGGCCGACAAAGTTGGAGTGGTCAATGGTCACGCACTGCATGGCCAGCGGGGCGTTCTCGTCAACCTCGGGAGCGGGCATGTCGTCGATGATCATGTCGAGCAGCGGGTACATGTCCATGTTGCCGTCCTCGGGATCGAGGCGGGCGAAACCGTTCATGGCGCTGGCGTAGACGACGTGCTCCATGGCGAACTCAAGCTGGTCGTCGGTAGCGCCCAGGTCGGCCATGAGGTCGAGGCAGTCGTTGTAGGCCTTCTCGGGGTTAGCGCCCGGACGATCGATCTTGTTGATGACGATCATGATCTTGAGGCCGGTGTCGATAGCGTGACGCAGCACGAAGCGGGTCTGGGGCATGGGGCCCTCAAAGGCGTCGACCAGCAGCAGGGCGCCGTCGGCCATACGCAGCACGCGCTCGACCTCGCCGCCAAAGTCGGCGTGGCCCGGGGTGTCGATGACGTTGATCTTGACGTCCTTGTACTCGATAGAGATGTTCTTGGCGAGAATCGTGATGCCGCGCTCGCGCTCCTGGTCGTTGGAATCCAGGACGCGGTCCTCGACCTGCTGGTTGGCACGGAAGGCGTCCGTGGCACGCAGGAGCTTGTCGACCATCGTCGTCTTGCCGTGGTCGACGTGAGCGATGATGGCGATGTTCCTCAGATTGTCTACGCGCATGTAGTTCCCCTATCTTCTATCCATATACAAACGGCACGCGTATGCGGCCCGCCCAGCGATACAACGCTCAGCGGGAATATTGAGCCTTTTACCGAAAACTCGTTTATTTTAGCGATTTTAGATGAGAGGGGTTTCCTCACCTGCAGGTTCAGGGTCGCTCCACATAAAACCATCGCCGGCGCCCATGCCCTCATACAGCACATATGCCGAAAAACCGCTCTCGAGCGTAGTCTCAAAGAAGCTCACGAGCAGAGCATCGTGATAGCCGCCGTCAATCTCGACGCAGCCGGTGTAGCCGATGGCATAGCGAGCGATACGGCCCAGGCCCTCGTCCTTAAGACCCATCTTGTGCTCGGAGATAAAGTTGGTGGCCGCCTCGAGGCACGCCTCTTCGCCATCCTCATCGAGCGCCGCCAGATAACGGTTGGAAGCGGCGTCCTCAATTGCCACGACCACGCCAGGGTTTTCACCGGCGGCAAGGTCGTCCAAGAACGCGCCGATCAGATCGCACACCATGGCGTCGAGCTCGGCGGAGACGTTACCGGCGTCCTGCATATCCTGTGCCATCTTTAGACCTTCCCATCGAGTCTGGCGTCGTTACAGTTCTTGTGCCTCAGCAGCGATCTTAGCGGCAGCGTCGCGGGCGCGCATCATATCCATCGCGCGCTTGTCGAGTACCTTGATCTGACTGGTCAGCATTACCGCATCGACCACGCCCCAGATCACCAGGCCCGTAGAGATCGAAAACCCAAGCGCACCAACTGTACCACGAAGGCGCGAGCAGATTGCCGCAACAAGGGCGGAGATGACAACCATCTTGATAAACGAGCTGCGGCGTTCGCGAAGCGTGCGGGCCTGCGTCACATAGGCAATGCGAGCCACCTCAGAAGCCTCCGAGCGCATCTGGGCCTCGCGGGCGATTGCAGCCGCTTCAGCCGACATCCCGCCGGCCATCAGCGAACGCTCCGCAACCTGGACGCCCCGCATTTAGAAGTCATCGGGGGAGAGCGTATGGACGAACTCGTCGAACTTCTCGAACTCCTGCTCGTCGTCAACTTCCTCGGCATGGGCAGAAACGGTACCCAAGCGATTCATGATGTCGTCCTCCACAAACATGGGGGCATTGCTGCGTACGGCGAGGGCGATGGCGTCGCTCGGACGCGCATCGATCCTATGCTCGTTGCCATCGGCCAACACGACAACCGTCGCGTAAAACACGGGCGGCTCGGCGCGAACGATTTCGATGCGTTCGAGCTTGGCACCCAGGGCACCAACAGTATCGAGCAACAGGTCATGGGTAATCGGGCGCTCGGCGCGACCGCTATCGATGCCGCGGCTGATTGCCGCAGCTTCAAACGAACCAGTCTGAATGGAAAGGGAACGCAGTGGCGCGGGCGAGTCCGATTTGCTGCAGCGCTCGCGAAGCACGATAAGCGATGGCACGGGACCGGCGGCCATGACGATGGTCTCTATGTCGACACGAACCATGGAACACCTCCGGTACGTAGCGGTTAACACGCGGCAGTCCGCCGCATTGAATAGCTATACTACCCAAACTTTCGCACAGCACACAAAACCAAAATGAGATTTATCGCAGACAAGAAAAAAGCCCCGAGGCAATGCCCCAGGGCTCTTCACAGTTTTGATGGTGGACCTGACAAGATTCGAACTTGTGACCTCCCGGTTATCAGCCGGACGCTCTAACCAACTGAGCTACAGGTCCATCATGGTGGAGGTTAGGGGGATCGAACCCCTGACCTCAGGCTTGCAAAGCCCGCGCTCTCCCAGCTGAGCTAAACCCCCACGGAGACAGTAATAAACACCCCAGCGGCGACTCGGCTCTCGCTGGGGTGTTTATTGCGAAAGAAAGTGGTGGACCTGACAAGATTCGAACTTGTGACCTCCCGGTTATCAGCCGGACGC
>CAJMOM010000065.1:0-8365 GCA_905215005.1 uncultured bacterium
GCCTCATTGGCCGCAGCCTGCGTACCGTCGTCAACATGAAGGCGCTCGGCGAGTACACCGTTACCGTCGACTGCGATGTGATTCAGGCCGATGGCGGCACGCGTACAGCGAGCATCACCGGCGCCTGGGTGGCGCTGCACGACGCCCTCGCCATGTGGGTCGAGGCGGGCAAGATCGAGCGCACCCCGCTTATCGGCCAGGTGGCTGCCATCTCCATGGGCGTTGTCGACGGCAATACGCTGCTTGACCTCGATTATTCCGAGGACAGCCATGCCGAGGTCGACATGAACCTCGTCGCCACCGACACCGGCGAGATGATCGAGCTCCAGGGCACCGGCGAGCAGGCGCCCTTCGACCGCAAACGCCTCAACGCCCTGCTCGACCTGGGCGACAAGGGTATCGCCGAGCTCATCGAGCTTCAGCGCCAAGCCATCGCCTAACCTGCCAAAAAGGGACAGGTTTATTTTGGTAGGTTTTATCTGCTGAAATGCTGCGTTGAAAGGTCCGATCGCCTGAGAGGGGAGAGGTCAAGTGCCCAAACGCCCCTCACGCGGCTTGCTATAGAGACAAGGAGGCCAGTTATGGCACTTGAGAAGATCGACATCGACACCCTCGACCCGGCGGCGACCATCGTCGTGGCAACCGGCAACGCCCATAAGCTCACCGAGATCGAGGCCATTTTGGGCAAGGTCATGCCCGAGGTTCGCTTTGTGGCGCTCGGCCAGCTGGGCGATTTTGACGATCCCGAGGAAAACGGCACGACGTTTTTGGAGAACGCCATCATCAAGGCGCAGGCTGCGGTTGAGGAGACGGGCCTTATGGCCATTGCCGACGATTCTGGCTTGGTCGTTGATGCCCTGGACGGCGAGCCTGGCGTGTATAGCGCGCGCTATGCGGGCGTGCACGGAGACGATGCCGCCAACAACGCCAAGCTTCTCGTGAATCTGGAGGGCGTGGCCGACGAGGACCGCACTGCGCGCTTTATGAGCGTCGTCGCGCTCATCGACACGGACGGTTTGGTCACCTATGGCGAGGGCGCCTGCGAGGGCGTTATCGCGCACGAGGGCCGCGGCGATCACGGCTTTGGCTACGACCCGCTGTTCCTGCCGGTCGACACGCCGGGCAAGACCATGGCCGAGCTGACGACGGATGAGAAGAACGCCATCAGCCATCGTTTCCACGCGCTCGAGCATCTGTCCGCAAAGCTGACGGGCGAGGAGTAGACCGTGCGTGCGGTGGTGCAGCGCGTGCTCAACGCCGGCGTGACGGTCGACGGCGAGTGCGTGGGCCGCATTGGACGCGGCTACCTGGTGCTGCTGGGTGTTGGCCATGGCGATACGCGTGCCGAGGCCGACAAGCTGTGGGGCAAGCTCCGCGGGCTGCGTATCAACGAGGACGAGAACGGCAAAACCAACTTGGCGCTTGCCGATGTCGACGGTGAGGTGCTCGTGGTGTCGCAGTTCACGCTGTTCGCCGATTGCCGTCACGGCCGCCGCCCATCGTTTACGGATGCCGGCGCCCCCGATATCGCCAACGAGCTCTACGAGTACTTCCTGACGCTTGTGCGCGAGGACGTCGAGCACGTAGCACATGGCATCTTCGGCGCCGATATGAAAGTCGACCTGGTCAACGACGGCCCATTCACCATCGTCTTGGACACCGACAACCTTTAGGTTACGCGGTTTTACCAAACCGCGTAACAACTGGTCATGCGAGGTTGTCGTCTGGTACGTATTTGGGACCGGGCTTATTTAGCTACTTGCGTATGGCCACAACAGGGTGCTATAGTATTAGAGTTTTGTCTATCTTAGGGGTATTATCCCCTTTTTGAATTGCACCTTCTGGAGGCCCTGTTCATGGAAGAGATGGAAGTCAATCACGTCGACGACATCCACGAGAAGCTGACCGATATGGTGGGCGATCGCGTCAAGGTTAAGGCCAACATGGGCCGCACCCGCGTTGTCGAGCGCATGGGCACCATCAAGAGCGTCCACCCCGCCGTCTTTATCGTCGAGGTTGACGAGCGCCGCGGCCGCAAGTCGCGTCAGTCCTACCAGTATATCGATGTCCTCACCGGTCAGGTCGAGCTGTTCGACCCCGAGAGCGGCGAGCATATCTTTACCCCGCTCGGCAATCAGCTCGAGGAGCATTAACGGTGACCGATCGGTCCCTGACTCTTTCCGCGCCGGCAAAGATTAACCTCTACCTGGGGGTTCATACCGAGCGCGATGACCGCGGCTACCACAGGGTCGATTCCCTGATGGCGGCCGTCGGTCTTTCCGATACCGTGACGGTCACGCCGGCGCAGGCGCTGACCGTCCAGACGGTTCCGGCATCAGATTTTCCCATGCAAAAGAATACGGCGTATCGGGCTGCGGTTGCTATGGCCGAGCATTATGGTCGCGAGGCAAACATCTGCGTGACGATTGAGAAGCGCATTCCATTGTGCGCTGGCTTGGGCGGCCCCTCGACGGATGCGGCCGCGGTCATTGTCGCCTTGGCGGAGCTCTGGGGCATTGATCGCACCGACCCAGCGCTCGACGATATTGCGCGAGGCATTGGTGCTGACGTCCCGTTCTTTTTGCACGCGAGTCCTGCGTTCTACGTAGGTGGGGGAGACGTGCTGGCAACTGAGTACCCCGCGCTGCCCGCGACGCCCGTCGTGCTGGTCAAGCCGCGCGAGGCAAGTGTTTCGACAATTGAAGCCTATCGACGTTTTGACGAGGCCTCGGTGCCTGCGGACAAGCCCGGCGCGATAGCTTCTGCCTTGCGTGCTGGTGATGCCGAGACGGCATATGCACTCATCCATAACAACCTTGGTGTCATTTCCGCACAGATGGAGTCGCAGATTCAAACGGTCCTCGACTGGCTGCGTAAACAGGACGGAACCGTTGCTGTAGATGTGTGCGGATCGGGTGCCTGCTCGTTTGCCATTTGCGACACCGCCGCCATGGCCGAAAGGCTTGCCGACGCTGCCCAGCAAAACGGCTGGTGGTCCTGCGCGACGGAGCTCATTCCCAACACGGTTCGCGTCGAAGTGCCAAAGAAGTAAAAATTTCTCTAGCACACGACGGAAATCTTTGTTACTATAGTCGAGCTAACGGGTTGTGGCTCAGTTTGGTAGAGCACTGCGTTCGGGACGCAGGGGTCGCTGGTTCAAATCCAGTCAACCCGACCAGAGCATGAGGAGGGACCGCTTCTTGCGGTCCCTTTTTTTAGCTATTGTTGTGATACCGCGATACCCGCGGTATACTCATTCGAGCTTGTCTCGCTGTATTGTGGAGGTCTACATGTTTGGACTGAGGGCTCCTGAGCTCATCATTATTCTCGTCGTTGTCCTGATTATCTTCGGGCCCAAGAACCTGCCGAAGCTCGGCAAGTCCCTCGGCTCTACCGTCAAGAATATCCGCGAGGGTATGGAGGGCGACGATAAGGCCGAGACCAAGCAGGCCGAGGAGGTCGTGGTCGAGCAGTCCGAGGAGGACAAGGAGATCGCTGAGCTCGAGGCCAAGCTCGCTGCTGACAAGAAGAAGCAGGCAGAGGACAGCGACGCGGACGCAGAGTAGTCCCATCCCTTTGGGGTGAGCACCTGACCGGCTTGCCCGCAGGCTAGCCGGTCTTTTTCGTTTTGTTGACAGTTGATTGTTTGATCAGAGTTGGGGAGATATCCGTATGGACGCAAGCCAGATCGTACTGACCGCTGAGGGCCGCCAGAAGCTCGTCGAGGAGCTCGCTTGGCGTGAGGGCGATTACGCCAAGGAGATCGTCGAGGACATCAAGGAAGCCCGCGCGTTCGGCGACCTTTCGGAGAACTCCGAGTACGACGCCGCTAAGGACAAGCAGGCCCAGAACGCCGCTCGTATTGCCGAGATCCAGGCCATCCTCGCCAACGCTCAGGTTGCTGCCACCACGGGCGACCTGACCGTCTCCATCGGTTCCACCGTTTCGCTGATTGATCCCAACGGCGAGGTCATGGAAGTCACGCTCGTCGGTACCACCGAGACCAACTCGCTCGAGCACAAGATCTCCAACGAGTCTCCGGTCGGCCACGCCATCATCGGTCACGGCGAGGGCGACTCCGTCGAGGTCGTTACGCCTTCCGGCAAGACTCGCGTCTACACCATCGCCAAGATCGCACGCTAGACCACGGTCCCGCGTAAAGGTATGTTTTCGCTCCCTGGGACCGAATCCTGGGGAGCGTTTTAGTTTGAGGAGCTAACTTATGGCAGAGAACCAGAACGCCGCCGATCAGGCATCGACGCTCAACGACGAGCGCGCCACCCGCCTGGCCAAGCGCGCCGCCCTGTTCGAGGCGGGCCAGAACCCCTATCCCGAGCACTCTGAGCTTGAGGACTACGTCGCCGATATCGAGACTAAGTACGCCGATCTTGCCGATGGTGAGGACACCGAGGATGTCGTGAAGATCGCCGGCCGTGTGGTCGCCAAGCGCGGTCAGGGCAAGATCATGTTCATCGTCGTGCGCGATGCGACTGCCGAGATTCAACTGTTCTGCCGCATCAACGACATGGACGAGGCTGCCTGGAATACGCTCAAAGCCCTCGACTTGGGCGACATCCTGGGCGTGACCGGCGTGGTTGTGCGCACCCAGCGCGGCCAGCTTTCCGTTGCCCCTAAGAGCGCGACCCTGCTTTCCAAGGCCGTTCGTCCGCTGCCCGAGAAGTTCCACGGTCTTTCCGACAAGGAGACCCGCTATCGCCAGCGCTATGTCGACCTGATCGCCAACGACGACGTTCGCGAGACCTTCCGTAAGCGTTCGCAGATTCTCTCCACCTTCCGTCGCTTTATGGAGTCCGACGGCTACATGGAGGTCGAGACCCCCATTCTGCAGACCATCCAGGGCGGCGCTACGGCTAAGCCGTTCATCACGCACTTCAACGCGCTCGATCAGGAGTGCTACCTGCGTATTGCCACCGAGCTGCACCTCAAGCGCTGCATCGTCGGTGGTTTTGAGCGCGTGTTCGAGATCGGCCGCATCTTCCGTAACGAGGGCATGGACCTTACCCACAATCCCGAGTTCACCACGATGGAGGCCTACCGTGCCTTCTCCGACCTCGAGGGCATGAAGGCGCTCGCCCAGGGTGTCATTAAGGCGGCTAACAAAGCCATCGGCAACCCCGAGGTCATCGAGTACCAGGGCCAGACCATCGACCTTTCTGGTGAGTGGGCAAGCCGCCCCATGACCGACATCGTCTCCGACGTGCTCGGCAAGCAGGTCACCATCGATACGCCGGTCGAGGAGCTTGCTGCCGCCGCGCGTGAGAAGGGCCTGGAGATCAAGCCCGAGTGGACCGCTGGCAAGATCATCGCCGAGATTTACGATGAGCTGGGCGAGGACACCATCGTCAACCCGACCTTCGTGTGCGATTACCCCATCGAGGTCAGCCCGCTCGCCAAGCGTTTTGAGGACGATCCGCGTTTGACCCACCGCTTTGAGCTGGTCATCGCCGGCCATGAGTACGCCAACGCATTCTCCGAGCTCAACGACCCGGTCGACCAGGCTGAGCGCTTTGCTGCCCAGATGGCCGAGAAGGCCGGCGGCGACGATGAGGCCATGGAGTATGACGAGGACTACGTGCGCGCCCTCGAGTACGGTATGCCTCCCGCGGGCGGCATTGGCATTGGTGTCGACCGCGTGGTCATGCTGCTCACCAACCAGGCTTCTATCCGCGACGTGCTGCTGTTCCCGCACATGAAGCCCGAGAAGGGTTTCCAGTCCGGTGCCGCTGCCGCCAAGGCTGCCGAGGCCGGCAACGCCGCGAACCCGTTCGTTAAGTCGCTTAAGCCCACGCTCGATTACTCCAAGATCGCCGTTGAGCCGCTGTTCGAGGAGTTCGTCGACTTCGATACCTTCTCCAAGAGCGACTTCCGCGCCGTGAAGGTCAAGGCATGCGAGGCCGTCAAGAAGTCCAAGAAGCTGCTGAACTTTACGCTCGACGACGGTACCGGTACCGACCGCACCATACTCTCCGGTATTCACGCTTATTACGAGCCCGAGGACCTGGTCGGCAAGACCTTGCTCGCCATCACCAACCTGCCTCCGCGCAAGATGATGGGTATTCCCAGCTGCGGCATGCTGATCAGCGCTGTCCACGAGGAGGAGGGCGAGGAGCGCCTCAACCTGATCCAGCTCGACGCCTCCATCCCCGCCGGCGCAAAGATGTACTAACTAGTTACGCGGTTCTACGAACCGCGTAACGGCTCGACGCTGCGCGCCGCCCAGGGCGACAATTTTTCATTCAAAAGGCAAGGCATGACCAGAAGGTCTATGCCTTGCCTTTTTCATGCCAACTTGTTCGCCTTGGACGTCGCTCGCTGGCGTTGCCAAATCATCGGCGTTGCCGGAGTAGTCATTGGGGACGTTCTTGTTTGACTGGTCATTTAAGAACGTCCCCAATGACTGCCCAACGGCTATTGCGCACATGGCTCGCATGACAGCCGTCTCTTTTATGTTTCCTTTAGCCGTTGCTGCCTAGGATGGGGGTTAGTCGACAGGAAGGGAGCACCGGGATGGACGACGCGAGCGAGCGTGCAATCGAAGAGGACATGCTCGATCAGTTCAACTACTTTGATGATGAGGACGAGGAATTGATCGACCGTCGCGAGCCGGCGGCGCTCGATACTTTCGACCTTGTTGATGAAGAGCCCGACGAGGACGAGGTCGGATCAGCGGAGCCCCCACAGCCTTCGCGCCTTGACTCGCTGCTTTCGAGAGCCCCCATGCACCACGGCGTTCGTGCCGGCGCGCTCCATATGAAAACTGACTGGCACCAGATCGTGACGGCAGGCGATGAGCTTGCCGTCGATGCGCCACTCACCGATAAGTCATCCATCATCTGCCGCACCGGCATGCTTATGCTGGCAAGCGGAACAGGTGCCTGGCGCGTGCGCGATACCATGAATCGTGTCGCTGCCGTACTCGGCGTCACGATTCACGTCGACCTGAGTCTTCTGTCGTTTGAGTGCACTTGCATCGAAGATGGCCACTGCTTTAACGAGGTTGTCAGCCTGCCCACAACGGGAGTCAATACCCATCGCATTTGGATGATGGAGAGTTTCCTCAAGGAAATCGAGACCTATGGTCGTCGCTTCACGGTACACGAGTATCACGAGATGCTCAGGACCGTTGAGAGCTCAAAGCCCGATTACTCTCCCTGGCAACAGGGCCTTGCGGCAGCCTGTGCTTGCGGCGCCTTCGTCTTTTTGCTCGGCGGCGGCCCTATCGAGATGGCCTGCGCATTCGTAGGCGCTGGTGTCGGCAACTTTGCTCGCTCCCATATTCTCAAGCAGGGTCTTGGCCAGTTTAGCGCGCTGACGACGGGCGTTGCGCTCGCTTGCGTTTCGTATCTGCTGGCATTGCTCGGCCTTGGCCAGGTCGTACCGGGGGCAATGTCGCACCAAGAAGGCTATATCGGCGCCATGCTCTTTGTGATTCCCGGCTTTCCCCTCATTACGGCAGGCCTCGACATCGCTAAGCTCGATATGCGAAGCGGCATTGAGCGTCTTTCGTATGCCGTGTCGATTATTGTGATGGCGACTCTTGTGGGCTGGATGGTTGCCGAGTGTGTGGGGCTGGCACCGGATGATTTTGCCCCGCTTGGTCTCTCACCGTTGGCTCTTACGCTCTTGCGCATGCTGATGAGCTTTATCGGCGTATTTGGCTTCTCGGTGATGTTCAACAGCCCGGTAAAGATGGCCGCGGCAGCTGGGCTGATCGGCGCCGTGTCCAATACCTTGCGCCTTACGCTCGTCGATGCGCCGACGATGCTTCCCTTCCTGGGCCTCAGCGCGGGAATGCCTCCCGAGGCGGCGGCGTTTATCGGCGCGCTGGTATCAGGGCTGCTCGCGAGCTTAGCCGAAATCAAGCTCACCTATCCACGTATCGCCCTCACGGTGCCATCGATTGTCATTATGGTGCCGGGCTTGTATCTGTATCGCTCGATGTATTACATGTGCACCTTCGACACGGTCAATATGCTCGGCTGGTTTGTGCGTGCAGTGCTCATCGTGGCGTTTTTGCCTGTTGGCCTGGGTGTGGCGCGTACGCTCACCGACCCTCGCTGGCGCCACACCAGCTAATTGGTACAAGGGGGGCAGGTTCATTTGCACCAAATGAGTTGCGGTGAAATAGGGACTGAATTGCTGCTTAAAGGGTCAAAACAGTCCGTATTCCACCGCAACTTATGGGGTCGGGGGATTATTGGTGCCCTGCATCTTCATAAACTCAACGCTTACGAAGCGCGCGCCGTTTGTGCTAGGGTAGTTCCACCACATAAGTAGTCGCAGACGCACGTATCACGGGCGGGCGAGATGAAGTCCCAACAGCTCCATCTCGCCCGCCCGTTTT
>CAJMOM010000066.1:0-8238 GCA_905215005.1 uncultured bacterium
GGGTCGCACGCAGTGGCGCCATACCCACGTGCTCAACGACCCTGTGCATCCCGTCGAGGTCGTGCCGGGCTCGCTGCTGGAGCGCGCGGTTGGCGGGCACAGGCTGATCCAGACCAACTCCGCACACCACTGCTGCGTCGACCGTCTGGGTAAGAGCACGCGCTTGGTCGCCAAGGCAACCGACGGCGTTCCCGAGTGCATCGAGGTCGAGGGGCAACCCTTCTGCCTAGGCGTGCAATGGCACCCTGAGTACACGTGGAAGACGCTCGAGACCGACTTTAACCTGTGGAAGTCGTTTGTCGAGGCGGCGGCCAAGGTAAAGCAGGCCCGCTAGCTCGCGAATCACGCAGGCTTAAACCTTCCATGCCGGGGGCGGACACCAGCCACGGTGCCCGCCCCCCTGTATTTGGTATGCTCGGTATGTTTTTCCCTCACAAACAATCAAAGAAATCTCGACCGCAATCGGTCGACGGTAAAGCAAATGGCAAAAACGCTTGCTACGTTTATTAGGCAGTCAATTAGAATCGAAATGCATTGACTATTCCCCAACGGGGTCACGCCACAAATCCACATGAGCATCGAGGCTGGAAGCGGAAGCATGGAATTGGCCCCGATCTGTATGTAGATCGCTACAACGTTGACAAGCAACAGCATGCCAATCGGACCGAAGCCGGACCCAAAATAGGAAACAGCGATCACGCAAGAGACCACGTATGCAAGGCAGGCAGCGGCAGCAAGAACAAGTCGATAGCAAAATACATGCAGGTTGAAATACTGCTGAGCATCCAGAACGATTGCGCAGTTAAGACAGTACAAAACGACACTCGACAGGATAAACGCGACCAAAAGGGCGAGGGATGACAGTATCGCCCGCGCAACAGTAGCGCACACCCGCTTCCCTCCCCGAGCCGCCGACAACCCCCACGGTTCCTCAATAAAGCCCGAACTGACAAAGCGCGGCACAATGCAAGCCGCGATGAACGGAAAGAACAATGCATGAGCCAACGGGGCTACGTTGAACAGCAGACCGCGAAAGACCTCTGCATTACCAAATAGAAGGACATCCTCTGCCGATAGCCGAAGCGTCGGGTCTGGGAAAAAGCCCAAGAAACTGTTCTCACGGAGGCTACAGAACCACATCGGGAAAGAATTAAGCTGCAATGCCACCATGCACGCATAAATTACCAAGATTAAGGCGTACACCCATTTGCTCACATGCTTCAATTCTGACTGGAGAAGTCTTTTAATCTGACGAGCCATTGAGCACACCCCCAGCGCGAAAGCTCACGAGAGCGTAAATCAATACCGATAGACAGCTGGCTGCCACGCCATATTCCAGAAGTATCAGCTGACCCATATCGCTATACCCAAGGGCACATCCGACTCCAAGGTACGGCCCTGGAAGGAGGAAGATCCATCGCAAGGATGGTATGGGCGTCTGAAGGTAAGTTCCGTAGAGCGTCAAGCTCATGACAAATCCGATTATTGCCACAGCCCCGCTAAATACGGCGCTGCTTGTAATCCGATAGATGGTCACCGTCTCCAACGCAACCGATATCACCAATACGGCGTTGATTATCATCGCAGGCAAAAATGCAGCCAGCATGTCGTGCGCACAGCTTTGCCCACCACGTATTATGGCTATTGCAAAAAGAAGAAGGCAAAGCGCACTATATGCTGCGCCAATTATTAAAGCAGACGAAAACACATGTGCTAGGACCCCATTAAAGCGGGTAAGACCTCTTGCTGAAGAAATTCGGTATCCCTCTTCATAGCCGCGCTCCTGTAAAATCGCCAGGCAAACGATGAGCGGAACGAACAGAGAGGTGCCGGCAAAAGCACTGCGCACAAGGGACTCATCGGGTGCAGAAGGATCAATTACATTCCAGCAGAAGCCAATATCCTCCCCAAAAACGCTATTGCCAAAGGCGAGCAACGTTGTTCCGTTTTTTAGAAAGATGCCGAAGAGAAGGCCGAACGCCAGCATAAGCGCAAGACCAAACTTCGCCGGAAACATCCTGTGCAAACGCATCATATCTGCCTTTACGGGATGGATCGCCCGCTTCATAGCGAGACCGCCTTCATCAAGCGCCTGTAATACTCTTTTAGGGACGACGCCTCATCCCTTATGACGTCCATCGATTCCTTTTTCAGCAGTTCGCCGTCATGAAGAAACAGGCAGCTTGTTGCAACCGATGCCAACTCATCCAAATCATGGCTAGAGATGAGCATGGTCTTACCCTGTTCTCGATTCAATCGACCGATAAGGGCCCATATACTCTCGATGCCCAGCGGGTCCAACCCGTTTGCTGGCTCATCAAAAATAAGCAGATCAGTGTCACCCAACAAAGCCGTAGCTATATCCAGCCGCCGTTTCATTCCCAGAGAAAAACTGCTCACGCTCTTTTTCTCTTCGACGTCCAGCCCGACTAGGCTCAAAACGCGAGGAATCTCACGATTCGCATCAAGCCCCCATTCCAAACATCGGATTTGGAGATTCTCAACCGCACTGAGGGATTGGTATGCTCCGCTGGAATCTGGCACATAGCCGACACGCGTCCGCATCAAGCCAAGCTCTCTTTTTGATTTGCCTCCAAAGAGCTCCACGCTCCCCGACGATGGCTCGCAGAGGCCCAAGACGATTTTAATAAGCGTGCTTTTGCCCGCACCGTTTGCACCGACAAGGGCACAGAGCTCAGACTGATGCACCTCGAAGGAAACGTCATGCAAAACGCGCCGTTTCCCGTAGCGCTTTGACACCTTTGATAGCTTTATCGCTGATGCACTCATTGGCCTCCCGTTCTGCTTGATAGCAAAACCGCTGCTGCCAGACTGTCGCCTGGCAGCAGCCGCAACTGCTAGAGATTAACTAAACAGAAGTTTTTGCTGCAGTTATTGACGCAAGTGCGTGCTCCACAGAATGTCTTGCAGTAACCGTTGCACCCACCACCGGGGTCCACATAACTCGGTTTGACAATCCAGCTCATATCGTTCCTCCTTTCTATTATCGCTTTTACTTTGTGTTATTGTTTATCGATAACTTATATTTGTCAAGATAATTTAAAGAGATGGGGCCCGCGCTAGACACGGGCCCCATCACACCAATATCTCGTTTTAGCTGCTCGCTATATGCTACTCGTCGCTCAAATCTACAGCAAAGACTGATGTCGGAAGCGACGCCTCATTGCCTCCACCATTCCGCATCTGTCTCACGACATTTTTTGCGCGCTCGACAATAAGCTCCTCAAGTTCTTTCTCGCTCACGCGCTGAATAATATCTCCCGGTTGACAATCAAGCTCATCACAGATATCGAGAAGCGTCTTTAGGCGAATAGCTTTTATCTTTCCGTTTCTAAGCTTTGAAATATTAGCCGGAGTATGCCCCGTCGCCCGAATCAGATCAGCGCTGGTCTTTCCGGTCTTAAGCAGCTGCGTCTCAAGCTCGATGATGAGATAGCTCATGTTTCCTCCTACACAAGCTCGTCAGACTGCTCTTGGAGCAGCGAGGCATAACTCCAGATCACCGAGATACACAGACAGACAGCCGCGCCGATAAGCGACCCCGCATCAAAGGCAACGCCTTGGCAAAACGCGATAACGAAGGAATGAGGCACGATACAAAGCTCCAGCCCACCAATGGTGAGATTGACCGATCCGTAGGCGCCAATAAGCGAAACCGCGGCGTTAACAGCAAAGGCAAGCGCAAGAACACGGATAAGCCGCACATGCGTCTTGGTAAAGGGCGAGACGCCTCGCGAGATGTTACGACTGATCCCACACAGAACGACAAGCGAAATACCCACGACGAGTGCCAGGCACAGTCCGCTTGGGATAACGATGCACCCGCCATTGAGAAGCGTCGCGACGCCGAAAGAATCGACAGAAGCAACGTTTGCAACCGCATACCAGATCACGTAAACAACCAACGCGGCAAAAGCGACGAGCATCCCTGCAAAAACGGCTGCCATGCAAAAGCCAAGCTTCCTGATATTTTCGCCCACCTTGGCCATACGCTGAACGCTGTTAGACATACACTCACCCTCATTGACTCTATCGTTATTCGAACAGTTTATCGAACAACGATATTGATTGCATGCGGAAAGCCCCGCCAGTGCGCATAGCCCATTCACCAATCAGAAGGGGTGAGAGTGGATTTTTGGACACGTATCGAACGAGAGTGGATAATCTCCCACTTCGAGGCCACCACCGGGCCTAAAACGGGAGATTATCCACTCTCATAGTCATCAAGGCCCGCAAGCTCTTATTCAGCCGCTTCGAGCAGGGCCGACATCGTAGCCGCATATTGCTGCTGCAACGCATGCATCCCCTCGCGAGCGCCGTCAACGGCATCGGCGCCGCGCAGCGCTTCGGTTACCACGACCGCCGGCTCGTACAGATTATCGAATCCCAGGTTCTGGCTCACGCCCTTGAGCGTGTGCGCTGCCATAAACGCACCTTCGGCGTCTCCTGCCGCCATGGCGGCCTCCAGCTTGTCCATGCTCTCGTCATCCAAAAACTTGAGGGCAAAGCGGGCAAGCATTTCCTCGCCCATCAGCCGAGCGCACGCGTCATCATAATTAGCGCCGATCTTCTCATACGCCTCACGCATGGAAATCATGGATTAAAACTCCTTTGGTCAAACTAAATCGTGGGAAACGCGACAACGTCGGCGGGGCGTGCCAACGTCTCGGCAATACGGTCTTGCACCTCGAGCAGGCAGTCGAGCAACAGTGGGTTAAACTCACCGCACTTACCGTCCAAGATCATCTGGATAGCCTCCTTGTGCGGGATAGCGTCCTTGTACACGCGCACGCTCGTCAGCGCATCATACACGTCGGCCACCGAGACCACCTGCGCGGCGATGGGGATATCGTCGCCCTTAAGGCCATCGGGATAACCCTTGCCGTCCCAGCGCTCGTGATGCCAACGCGCAATCTGGTACGCATATTCCATAAGCGCATTGCCGACGTGATGGCGGCCCAGCTCAAGCAACATGTCGGCGCCCATCGTGGTATGCGTCTTCATAATCTCGAACTCCTCGGGCGTAAGGCGCCCGGGTTTGTTGAGAATTGCATCGTCAATCGACATCTTGCCGATATCGTGCAGCGCCGAAGCCAGGGCAATCGTAGAGCGTTCCTCATTGTCGAGGGAGATCGTGCCACTACGCTGGACCAGACAGCCAAGCAGCAGCTCGGTCAGCTTCTCGATGTTCGTAACGTGCCTGCCGCTCTCGCCATTGCGAAGCTCCATGACGCCGGCCATGATGTCGATGAGCATGCGACTGTTCTTGACGCGCTCGTTGTACTGCTGGGACAGCAGGCTCGTCAGACGGCGCTGTTTGGCGTATAGGCGGATGGTGTTGCTTACACGGCGGCGCACGACACGGGAGTCAAACGGGCGGTTGATATAGTCCGAGGCGCCCAGCTCGTACGCGCGCAGAACCATATCATCGGAATCTTCGCTCGAAATCATGATGAAAGGCAGATTGTCGATACCCGATCGGCGCGACAGATCGGCCAGCACCTCAAAGCCGCTTATGCCCGGCATGACAATATCCAGCAGCACGAGCGACAACTCATCGCCATAGCGGTCGACCATGTCGAGCGCCGTACGACCGTTGTCGGCCTCGAGGATGCAATACTCGTCCTTGAGCATCTCGTTGAGAATGGCTCGGTTCATGTCGGAGTCATCGACAATAAGCACCAAAGGCTTTTCGCTTTGGAAGGCTTCGATGGAATCGGCGTCGGTCACGACCGTACCGGCTTTTGCCTTAGCGCGGCTCAATAACTGGACAGCGCGGCCAACTCCCTCATCGACCGTCTCGCCATGAATGCGAACGCCACCAATACATGCCGTCAAGCTCACGTACTCATGGCCCGGAACAATCGTGGCATGAACGGCATCGGACACCTGGTGCAGGCGACGGGTGAAGTCATCGGAGGGAATATTGGGCATGACGACCACAAACTTGTCGCAGCCATAGCGTACAAGCTCGTCAGTCGAACGAATTCCGCTGCGTATGGCTGTCGCCACAGCACCGAGCGCAAGGTCGCCGGCATGACGGCCACACGTATCGTTGAAGACCCTAAAATCATCAAGGTCGATCACCGCAACGCCGGCATTCATGCGGGCGCTACGGAGCTTTTCCTCGTAATATCGGCGATTACGCACACTCGTCAGCACGTCGGTGTAGACGAGGTCCTCTTCTGCAGCCTCTTGCTCATCGATCGGACGCACCATCAGCAGGACGTGAGGCTCGCCCTCGACCTTCAGAGGGCGCAGGCGAGCGCGGTACTCGGTACCATCATTGAGCAGCTGCTCCGATACATCATCGGAACCTGCCAAGGCCTCAAGACTTGACTGACGCAGACAAGGGCACCGATTGCCGGCGAGCAGGCAGTTAGGCTCGTTCTTAATCTGATCGGCCGACAGCAAACGCACCACGGGGTAGGTCTTCGCGACGCGGGCGACCTCGGCGGCAGCCTCCTCGTCGGTTAGATTGACCTCGTGATTATTGAGCATATGGGGCCCTTTCTATCGTTACGCACGGCAACGGTGCATATCAATTGGTACAAGGGTAGCATCTAACAGCTGAAGGCAAACGCGCGATTATCGTTACGTTTTTATGACCTGGCAAACGGCGGTAATAGAGCCGCGGGTGCGCGGTTATGGGCGCATTCGTTAACAATGACGAAACGCTAACAGCCCCTCTCCCCGCAGGTCATCGAGCGTGCTAACGCTCCAAGACATCGCGAACGGCGTTTGCCGCCGTAACGGGGCGATCGCGCAGACCGTTATGCGCGCCCGGGATCGTCACAAGGGGGCAATCGAGATATTCGGCAGCCGCTCGCGTGCCAGCCTCGCGGGGTGTATCGACCGAAAGCTCGCCCAAAAACACGGCCGACACCGCCTTTGACGCGCGGACGCGCTCCCAGTCGGGAGCATATGTCATATTTGTTCCGTATTCATTAGCCATAAAGCAACGACCATTGCGCAGGGCATGTTTGGCTTCCGCTTCGGTCGTCCCGGGAGCTTTGGGGTCCAAGTCGCCGAGGGCTCCCAAGAAAAGCCGGAGCGCCCTTGAAACCTTTCCAGCCGCAATCATATCGAGCAAAACCGGAGCTGCGCCCATGCCGACGCCTTCGGCCGACACAGCCGGCTCATGCAGAATCGCACGGGCGACGAGATGGGGTTCGGCGCGAAGAAGCTCCAGCGCCACCAACGTACCGGCGCTATGCGCAAGCATATTTGTCGGAGCGCCAACGTGTTCGATCACGGCTTGCAGGTCGGCGGCCTGAGCGGCAAGATCATAGCTGCCGTCTGCCGCATCGCTGCTGCCACCGCAGCCGCGGCGGTCGTAGGCAATTACGCGGTAGTTGCGGCTGAGCTCACAAGCGATACCGTCGAAAAATGTGCCGTCGACACAAGCGCCGTGCACGCACACCAAGGCAGGAGCATCAGGCGACACATCTGGGCCGGCATATTCGCGACAGGCAATCGTGGTGCCCGCATTCTCGACCGTAAAATTCATGTTGTGCCCCCATCATCAATGCTCATCCAGTTGCACGTCAGCGCGGTTGGATGGACCCACATTGCCTTACACCTTGTTAACAGATTAACTTTACCCGACCCGAGGCTTTTCATGGCGCGGCATAATGGGCGACGTGAAAAAACGAAACTTGTAAAGCAAGAGCCCGCACCTTGCTTTGGAGCCGATGCTATGCTTAGGCACAATTGTCTTGAGGAGCATATGCCTATGTCTACGTTTTTGAATGCCAGCCCCATCTTTGGGCCCGTTCGCAGCCGTCGCCTTGGTCTCTCGCTCGGCGTCAACATGATGCCGGCCAGCGGCAAAATCTGCACGTTCGACTGCATTTACTGCGAAAACGGCCTCAACGCCGAGCGCCCCTGCCATGAGCCGTACAACACAGCTGCCGTGGTACTCGACGCGCTCGAGGCAAAGCTGCGCGAGATGGCAGCCGAGGGCGAGCTCCCCGATGTGATCACCTTCGCAGGAAACGGCGAGCCCACCGCCGCACCGGAGTTTCCCCAGGCGATTGCCGGCGCCGTCGCGCTGCGCGATCAGCTGGCCCCAAACTCCAAAATCGCCGTGCTCTCCAACGGTACGCGCGCCGACCGCCCCGAGGTGCACGATGCGCTCATGATGGTCGACGACAACATCCTCAAGCTCGATACGGTCGATCCGGCATTTATCCAGCTGCTCGACCAGCCTGTTGG
>CAJMOM010000067.1:0-8159 GCA_905215005.1 uncultured bacterium
ACGTGCGGCCCACCACCGCGACGCCAAGTGGCGAAAAATGGGACGGGCCCCAGATTGCCCATGCGCGCGCAAAAGCACGCCGCGGCAATCTGGAGCCCGTCCCCAAATACCTATAAATATGCAGGTCAGCGATGTGTTAACGATGTGCCAGCGGGTGCGCCGCCAAATAGACCTCGGTCAGTTGCGTACGATCGACATGCGTGTAGACCTGCGTGGTCGATATATCGGCATGTCCCAAGATCTCCTGTAGCACACGGAGGTCTGCGCCGCCCGCAAGCATATGGGTGGCAAAGGAGTGACGCAGCGTATGGGGATGGAGCCCCACCAGTCCCACCTGGCGCCCGTAGCGCTCACAGATGGCATGGATGCCCTGGCGCGACAGACGGCGGCCGTTCTTATTTAAAAAGACCGCCGAGGTCTCGGTTCCGCGGGCATGGGCCGCCAAGCGAGAACGCCCCTCAGTTACATAGAGCGTCAGAGCTCGCGCTGCGCTTCCCACCAGCGGGGACAGGCGTTCCTTTGAGCCCTTACCGCGAACGAGCACAAAACCATCGTCGATATGGATATCGCCCACATCGAGCCCCACCAACTCGCTCACACGCAAACCGCATCCGTAGAGCACTTCCAAGATGGCATGGTCGCGCAAGCCCATCTCGCCCTCGGGGAAGTCTTGATCGAGCAGCGCCGAGACATCCTCCACCGATAGATACTCCGGCAAACGCTCGGCCTTTTTAGGCAGGCGCAACGCCGCCGTCGGGTTTTGGGCCACGGCCCCATCGCGCACCAAAAAGGCATGCAGGCCCTTCACGGCCGCAAGCGCACGCTCCACCGAGGCGTCGGAATAGCCCCCATCGCGACGGTCAGCGACAAAGCCCTCCACGACCTGACGAGTCACCTCTTCAAAAGACACAATACCCGCCCGCTCCAGATAGGCGCAGTACGTCGTCAGGTCACGACGATAGGCCGCAATCGTGTTGCGCGCCAAACCCCGCTCGACCGCGAGGTAATCGAGATACTCCCCCGCCGCCACGGCGAGCGACGAGGGAGTAGCTTCGGTATGTTCCTTATTCGCCGGCACCCTTAGTCCGTAGCGAGGTTCATGGGCGTCACCTGCAGACGGTCGACACCCTCGTGCTGGCCGATCGAGGCACGCACGAACTCGCGGAACAGCGGCTGCGGGTTGGTCGGGCGGCTCTTGAACTCGGGATGAGCCTGGGTTGCCACATACCACGGATGCACGTCGCGCGGCAGCTCGACCATCTCGACCAGGCGCTCGTCGGGCGACAGACCCGAGATAACCAAACCGGCGTCCTCGAGCTGGTCACGGAAGGCGTTGTTGAACTCAAAGCGGTGACGGTGACGCTCGTAGACGAGCTCCTCGCCATATGCCTCGCGCGCGAGGGTATCGGCGGCGAGCTTGCACGGATAGGCGCCCAGGCGCATGGTGCCGCCCTTCTCGGTCACGTCCTCCTGCGAGCTCATCAGGTCGATGACACTATACGGGCCATCCGGATCGAACTCGGAAGAGCTGGCGCCGGCAAGGCCGACGACGTTGCGGGCGAACTCGCACACGGCAACCTGCATACCCAGGCAAATGCCCAGATACGGAATCTTGTGCTCACGGGCAAACTCGGCCGCGAGGATCTTGCCCTCCAGGGCGCGCTTGCCAAAGCCGCCGGGGACCAAGATGCCCGAGGCGTCACCCAGGACCTCGGAGACGTTCTGCTCGTCGAGGCTCTCGCCATCGACCAGCTGTACGTCAACGTGGCGATCGTAGAACACGCCCGCGTGGTGCAGGGCCTCGATAACCGACAGGTAGGCATCGGGCAGCTGCGTATACTTGCCCACGACGGCGATCTTCACCTTGTCGGCGTGATGGTTGGCGTGATTCTGCTTGCGCAGGAACTCGTTCCACTCGCTCATGTCGCGCTCACGCGGGTCCAGACCCAGGCGCTCGCAAATGCGCAGGTCAAAGTCCTGCTCGGCAAGCAGCTGCGGAACATCGTAGATGCTCGCGCAGTCCTCGTTGGTAAAGACACAGTCGGTGTCGACGTCGCAGAAGCTTGCGATCTTGCCGCGGATGGCATCGTCGATATGGTGGTCGGAGCGCAGAACGATAATATCGGGCTGGATACCAAAGCTGCGGAGCTCCTTAACGGAGTGCTGCGTCGGCTTGGTCTTGACCTCATGGGCGGCGGCGATATAGGGAACGAGCGACACGTGGATGTAGCAGACGTTCTCGGGGCCGGCCTCCTTGCGATACTGGCGAATGGCCTCGACAAACGGCTGCGACTCGATGTCGCCGATGGTGCCGCCCAACTCAGTGATGACCACGTCGGAGCCGGTCTGTTCCTCAATACGACGGAACTTATCCTTAATGGCGTTCGTGACGTGCGGAATCACCTGCACGGTGCCGCCCAAAAAGTCACCGCGACGTTCACGGGCGATTAGGCTCTTATAGATGGCGCCGGTCGTAAAGTTGGAATCGCGGGTCAGGTTCTCATCAATAAAGCGCTCATAATGGCCCAGGTCCAGATCGGACTCATAGCCGTCCTCGGTCACAAAGACCTCACCATGTTGGAACGGGCTCATGGTGCCGGGGTCGACGTTCAGATACGGGTCGGCCTTTTGCATCGTTACCTTGTACCCGCGCGACTTGAGCAGACGGCCCAGCGAGGCCGCGGTAATACCCTTGCCCAGAGACGAAACCACGCCGCCGGTCACGAACACATGCTTGGTCATATTGAGTTACCTGCGCTTCCCGTAGAAGTTGTTTATCCACATCTTACGGGTCTTCATTGTAATACTCGCGCCGCGGACCGTTCGCAATTTTTCTCGCGTGCGATTGCATTTCTCAATCTTGAAACAAAACGCCGCCCGGTTTCCCAGGCGGCGTCGCTATGGCAAGGGTTACATGCTGCTATCGATCAGCAACCTCGTCCTCAAGCATTTCTTGAACGAGCATACCGGTACGGACGCCCTCAAGATACCATTCGCCACGTTCGGTGAGGCAAATGCCATTTGCAAGCTGACCGCCGTCGTCGCTATAACGCGAGACGACATCAATCATGCCTTCGGAATCCAAGCGATCGATTGCGGCGCGGGCACGATACGGCGAAACCCCCACGCGCTCGGAAAGCGTTTTGCGCGAGAAACCATACGGCCCGCCATTGTCTTCGGTTTGCTGGTCGATCTCCATCAACACCAGCACCTCGACACGCTTCATATCGTTGACACTCGCACGACCCTTGCCCGCCATAGCAGCCTCCTCAAACCGAGCACGAACATCTAACGCGCCGTGCGCGACCGACACACCTCACGATGGCAGGTAATATCCATCATGCGGCATCCCGCTAAGGATGAAACAGTTACGGTTATTGTATACCGCTCAAATTGTTTCTAGGCAGGTAAACGGCTATTTTTCGCCGAAATAGGCACTTTATTGATCAAAAGCCGTACCGGGCGCTAACCCGATACGGCCAAAATGTAATGCAATTACCGCGGTGCTTCAAACTTAGCGATGGAAGAAACCGCGGCGCTCAAACTTGGGCTCGCAGCACACGTTGATACCCAGTTTGCGCAGTACCGTCTCGTCCGTCGGCGAGATAATCACGCTAAAGAAGGCATCGCAACCGCGCAACTGCTCCAGGCCCGAAAGGACGCGAGCGGCCGTCTCACTCGTGGCCGAGGTGATCGACAGCGCCATAAGCGTCTCGTCGGTGTGGAGGCGCGGGTTTTTGCTGCCCAGGAAATGCGTCTTGAGCTTGCTGATGGGCTCGATCGCCTCATCGCTGATGACCTCGAGCTCAAGGTCGACGCCCGAGACATGCTTGAGGGCGTTCATAATGAGCGAACTTGCGGCGCCCAGGCGCGTGGAGGTCTTACCGGTCACCACGGAGCCATCGGGCATGACCATGGCACCCACGGGACCACCCGTCAGCTGCTCCCTGGTGAGGGCCGCCGAGCGTGCCGGTGAGTAGTTCTTATCGATACCGGCTTTCTTCATAATGATCTTGAGACGGTCGACTTGCTCATCGCCCACGCCGGTACGGCGCACATTTTCGACCGCGGTAAAGTAGCGGCGGACGATCTCCATCTTTGAAGCGTCGCGGCAGGCATCGTCATCGGTGATGGCAAAGCCGACCATATTGACGCCCATGTCCGTAGGACTCTGGTAGGGGCTCTTGCCCAGGATCTTTTCCATCAGGGCACGGACCACCGGGAAGGCCTCGACGTCACGGTTGTAGTTGACCGTGGTCTTGTTGTAGGCCTCCAAGTGGAAGGAGTCGATGATATTGGCATCGTCGAGGTCGGCCGTGGCGGCCTCATAGGCGATGTTGACCGGATGCGTGAGGGGCAGATTCCAGACCGGGAAAGTCTCGAACTTGGCGTAGCCGGCGGCGGTGCCGTGCTTGTGCTCGTGATAGAGCTGAGACAGGCAGGTGGCGAGCTTGCCTGAGCCGGGGCCGGGAGCGGTGACCACGACGAGCGGACGAGTGGTCTCGACAAACTCATTCTTGCCATAGCCGTCGTCGGACACGATCAGGTCGACGTCGTGCGGATACCCCTCGATGGGATAGTGCAGCTTGGCGGGAATACCGAGCGCGTTCAGGCGGTTGCGGAATACATCGGCAGCGGGCTGGCCGGCGTACTGGGTGATGACCACAGCCGCGACGGCAAAGCCGTTGCCACGGAACAGGTCAACCAGGCGCAGCACATCCTCGTCATAGGTAATACCAAGGTCACCACGAGCCTTGTTTTTCTCGATGTGGTTCGCGTTGATCGCGATGATAACCTCGACATCGTCGGCGATGCTCTTGAGCATGCGGAACTTGCTGTCCGGTTCAAAACCCGGCAGCACACGGCTCGCATGATAGTCATCGAACAGCTTACCGCCAAACTCCAAATAGAGCTTGCCACCAAACTGCGAGATGCGCTCCTTAATGTGAGCAGCCTGCAGCTCGATATACTTCGCGTTGTCGAAACCCTGGCGCATGTATGGCTCCCGTCCCGTTTCCAATTAATGTTCTAGGCGATTATAACGGAGCCCGCCCTCCCCGATACCCAGACCATCAACAGGCACCAACCAAACATCCGTCAAACCTCTTGTCGGACATATTTGGTGCAAACTAACCTGACCCCATTGCACCGCCCCATAACACCAACAATGGCAGCGCCGCAGGTGGAGCAAAAGTCAGCGAAAGCCCGCCAGAGCGAGCAAGGTGACGTGAAAGAGGAGGGCATAGGCCTTTTGGCCATGCCCGACGATTGAACGTCAGATTGCCGCTCTGGCGGGCTTGCAGCGTCGAGTGGTTCCGGCGTTTGGTAAAACGCCGGAACACAAGAGCGCCCCCTCCCGCGCACGGAACGGAAGGGGGCTAAAGGTAGGAGTCTACCGGTGGGTTTACCCCACCGGACAGACGATGACCAGGTGATCCTTTACAGGATCGTCAAGGTTTCCGTGGGGTACCCGTTGGGTACTTAGAGCAGCACGCAGGCGACGGTCAGGATGATGGCGCAGACGACGGAGAGCGCGACGATGAGCTTAAGGGCAAACTTGAGCCAGGTCGTCCACTCGATCTTGGCCAGGGCGAGACCGCCCATGATGGCGCCGGAGGTCGGGGTGAACAGGTTCACGACACCGATGGCGGCGGAGAAGATCATGACCATGACCTCGGGCGAGAAGCCGAGCTTAACAGCCAGCGGTCCCATGATGGGCATGGAGACGGTGGCCATACCGGAGGTCGAGGGGATCAGGAAGGACAGGCCGAAGTAGACCAGGAAGCTCATGGGAGCGAAGATCACGCCGGACAGGCCAGCCAGGGCATTGGCGGCAGCGTCGAGGACGTAGACGTCGAGGCCGGTGTTAGCCATGAGGACGGAGATACCGCGGGCGAGAGCGATGACGAGGACAACGGACATCATGTCGGCAGCGCCGCTAATGAAGGTGTTGACAATCTGCTTCTCGGACAGGCCACCGATGATACCGATCAGGACAGCCATGAGGAAGAACCAGGTGGAAGCCTCGTCGAAGTACCACTGGCCAATGGGCAGGCCGGTGATCAGGGCAGACCAGCCCTGAACGATGGCGTTACCGTCGGCATCGTAGACAGCGCCAGCGTCAAAGAAGTTGGCGACGCCCTCGTTGAGGTCGGCCAGCGGGATGAAGCCGACGATCATGACGACGAAGGTGAAGGCGAAGGCGATCAGAACACCCTTCTGACGACCGGTGAGCTTGACCTCCTTGTGAACCTCGGAAGCAGCCTTGCCGTGAGCCTCTTCGGCGTCCTTGAGCTCCTGCATCGACAGGATGGTGGAACCCTTGTCAGCCTTGACCTTCTTGGCATAGTTCATCACGAAGACGATGGACATAGCAGTAGTGACAATCCACAGGACGGCACCGAGGCCGATGATGATGGACTGGTTGACCTCAATGCCAACGCCGGTCAGAGCGTCGACGGCAGCGCCGACGGCGAACGGGTTAACCGTGGAGCCCAGGCAGCCGCAGCCAGCGCCGAGCAGGACGGTAGCGGCGCCGACCATGGGGTCGAAGCCAGCGGCCATCATGGTAGCGGCGAGCAGGGCGTAGAAGGGAACGGTCTCCTCGCACATACCATAAGTGGTACCACCGAGGGAGAAGATGAGCATCAGCACGGGAACGAGCATGATCTCGTTGCCCTTAAGCTTCTGCACCAGGACGGCAATGCCGTTGTCCAGAGCGCCGGTCTCGGTCATCATGCCAAGGAAGCCGCCCAGAATCATAACGAAGAGGCAGACGGGCAGAGCGTCAGCGAAGCCCTTAATCGGGGCGGTGCAGAAATCGCTCAGGCGGGCTGCGGTAACCGCGCCGCCGGACGTGCCGGAGACGATAACGGTAATTACTGCAACAATTGCCAGCAGAGCAAGAAGAATGGTGAACGATGAAGGCATACCGCGCTTTTTCTTAGCGGTCTCAGTCATGGTTCTCATCCCCCCTTCATAAATCATTTAACTGTCTCGCGCGAAGCGGATCTTCCGTGCCGTGCCCACCGCCCGACGCGAGATATTTACCAGACAAAACCGCTCGGGGTGAGCAGCAATACACCCCGAGCGAGATGCTAGATGCTCTTACTTGAGCGTGGCGTACATGACAGCCTTGATGGTGTGCATGCGGTTCTCGGCCTCATCGAAGACCTTGGAAGCGGGGCTCTCGAAGACCTCGTCGGTGACCTCCTGCTCGGTGATGCCGAACTGCTCGCACTTCTCGGCGCCAATGGTGGTGTTGGTGTCGTGGAAGCTGGGCAGGCAGTGCAGGAAGATGGCGCCCGGGTTGGCCATAGCCATGACCTCGGAGGTAACACGATACGGGGTGAGCTGAGCGATGCGCTCGGCCCAGACCTCGTCGGGCTCGCCCATGGAGACCCACACGTCGGTGTAGATAACGTCGGCACTGGTGACGCCGTCCTTGACGTCGGTGGTCAGCTTGATGGTGCAGCCGTTGGCCTCGGCGATGGGCTTGCAGGCCTCGATGACGTCGTCGGCGGGCATGCACTCCTCGGGGCCGCAGGCCACGAAGTTCATGCCGAGCTTGGAGCAGACAACCATGAGGGAGCGAGCGACGTTGTTCTTGCAGTCGCCCATGAAGACGAGGGTCTTGCCCTTGATGTCGTAGTTGAAGTTCTCCTGGACGGTCAGGATGTCGGCGAGCATCTGGGTGGGATGCCACTCAGTGGTCAGGCCGTTCCACACGGGCACGCCGGACTTAGCAGCGAGCTCCTCGACGTCGTCCTGGGCAAAGCCACGGAACTCGATGCCGTCATACATGCGGCCGAGAACACGGGCGGTGTCCTCGATGGACTCCTTCTTGCCCATCTGCGACGAACCCGGATCGAGGTAGGTGACGCCCATGCCCAGATCCATGCCGCCGACCTCGAAGGCGCAGCGGGTACGAGTGGAGGTCTTCTGGAAGAGCAGAACGATATTCTTGCCCTCGAGATAGCGGTGCGGAACGCCAGCGCGCTTCATATCCTTGAAGTTCTTGGAGAGCTTGAGCAGGTACTCGATCTCCTCGGTGGTGAGGTCGAGAAGCTTGAGGAAGCTACGGCCGGAGAGGTTAACACCCATGGTTTGATTCCTTTCGAAGAAATGAATTACGCAAGTATTAGTGTTGCCCGTTTAAC
>CAJMOM010000068.1:0-8119 GCA_905215005.1 uncultured bacterium
GTTCGATGCTCTTGAGCGGCTGACCAAAGATAAAGCTGCCCGCCACCGCAAACTCGGCAATGTTATCGGCCGTCGTGGCAAAACGATGCTGCGGCTCGGCGGCGCCGCCCGCCAGCTGCTCGCGGCGCGTGAGGATATCGGTCAGCTCGCGTGTGGTCTCCTCGGCGGAACTCACGACGCGCACCCCAGGCCCCAGCGCATGGCGGATAGGTCCCACCAACAGCGGAAAATGCGTACAGCCGAGCACCACGGTATCGATACCGTGATCGCGCAGCGGCTCAACCGTGGCACCCACCAGCGCACGCACGGCAGGCGTATCGAAAATGTCCTCGTTCTCGAGCCACTGTTCCTGCAGGTGTGCACCCGAGGCGAGCTCGTGTTCGACAACCTCGACAAAGCTCGAGGCAGGACAGCCGTATACATCGACACCGGCATCCAGATCCTGAATGGCGCGCGTGTAGGCGCCCGAGCGAATAGTGAGGTTGGTGGCGAGCACGCCCACGCGACGCGTACGCGTGCTGTTGATTGCCGCACGGGCACCCGGCGCAATCACACCGATCACGGGAACGTCGAGCACCTGCTGGGCCAGACGCAAGGCCGCAGCGGTCGCCGTGTTGCAGGCGATGACCATAATCTTGACGTCGTGCTTCGAAAGCCAACGACCCGCCTGCAACGCAAACGAGCGCACCTCATCCTCGGTGCGCGTGCCGTAGGGGCAGCGTTTGGTGTCGCCAAAGTAGTAGACGGACTCGTGCGGCAGCGCCGTCGCAATCGCGCGCGCAACCGTCAGACCGCCCAAACCAGAATCGAACACGCCAATCGGGCGCGTGTCGCCTGCCGGATTCTCGATATCGGACATTACCTCACCAGTCTCTCTCGAAAAGACATGTCCAAGTGCGGCGGCGGCGCGCTACGAACGCGCCGCGACCAGCAGCTCTGCCGTCGCCGCCCAACCGTCGACAATTTTGCCGCGCGTAACGAAAGCGTTCTCGCAAGCAGCCAGGAACTCGGGCGCGCCGGCGCTCGTCAGGCCATTCTCGACCAGGCAGAACGTGCCCACGTGATCGGCCATGTAGAAGTCGGACTCGGAATCGCCGAGCGCGAGCGTCTCCTCGCGCTCGATCCCCAGGTGCTCGCAGAAGCGCGCAATGGCGACGCCTTTGTTGAGGCCCGCAGGGTTGATGTTGAATGCGCGACCGTCCTCGACGCGATCGAGCTCGAGCGTCGTCGGCTTGGACAGATGCGTCAGGTGACCGTTACAGGCCCACACCAGGCCGCAGCCGGCCTCGTCCAGGATGGCCTGGACCTCATCGTCGGGCACATCGCCGCGCATGCCGACGGTGACCTCGCGGTACTTGTAGCCGGTCGACATGTCGTTGTGATACTCGATCTTGTGCGGCCAGCGGGCGAGGATCTTCTCGCACACGCCGGTCTGCTCGATCACCTGGTGCGGAGTAAGGCCGCAGACGGGGTCGTAAGGCATGTCGCCGGTCAGATACTCCCAATCGTTGGCTTTGAGGTCGTACATGACCAGGCCACCCATCTCACCAATGTAAGAGTTGAGGCCGAGCACGCGCGCGTCCTCGTGGATCATGGTACGGTTGCGGCCCGAGGTGGGAACCACCTGAATACCAGCGCGAGCGAGTGCCACGACGGCCTCGACGAGTTTAGTCGAGGGGTTGCCGTCGTTGTCGCGCAGCACGCACGAGCCGGGCGCGAGCATCGTGGCATCCAGGTCGGTAAAGACGTACTTGACCTTGGCCAAGCGCTCGCGCATCTCGCCCGAAAGCTCGGCAACGGTCGGCAGGGTGTTGTGGGACATGGTTACTCCGTTTACGTAGAAGGGTTTGGACTTGGACGGCATGTTTTGATTGAAGGAGCACGCTTATGGTGACAGCGCACTCAGGGCGCCGCCGCCATCATGGTTCATTAGTCAAACTGGGTAACATCGATCAGGCGATTGGCCAACGAAAGGTCGCTCTCGATGGGCACGAACTCGTCGCCCACGTGCATGAGCTCCTCATCACCCTTTGCCAGCAGCAAGACAATGGTAGGGGCATTGGGGTTGATGTACTCCTCGCGCGCCGCCTTGAACGCCGCATGCACGGCGGCTTCGCGATCGAGGATGATCTTGTTCGGCGTATCGTCGGGAACATGCTCGGCAAGCTCGCGACAGACCTTCATCGGGTCCTCGTGAGCTGGATCCTCGTTGGCAAAGATCATCAGGTCGGAATACGGTGCGGCCTCGCGTGGCAATTGCTCGCGGCGCTCCTGAGCCTTGCCGCCGGCGGCGCCAAACAGCGCAATGACGGGGCTGGCGGGAAACGCGCGCTTCACCGACGAGAAAAGCGAGCGGAACGAAAGCTGGTTGTGCGCGTAGTCGACGACACAAATCACGCGGCCGTCCTTCGACTCCACGACCTCCATACGGCCCGGCACACGCAGTTTGGAGAGGCCCTTCTTGATAGCCTCGATACCGATGCCGATCTCGCGCGCGGCGGCGATAGCGACCAGCGCGTTTTCCACGTTAAAGTCTCCCGCGATACCCAGCAGGATCTTCTCCCCCGCCTCGGACTCGTCGGCACACAGGCCATGCAAGTTGAACTCGATGCTAAAGCCGACCATGCGTACGTCGCTCGCCCACAGGCTTGCCTCGGGATGCTCGACGCCAACGGTCACCAAGCGCTCGGCCGTCGACGCTGCCTCCAGCACACGGTCGACCTCTTCGGTGCCCAGATTCACCACGGCGGTCTTTGCCTGGTCAAAGATCCTGAGTTTGCTCTCAAAATAATCCTCAAACGTGGGGTGTTCGATCGGCGAGATGTGGTCGCGGCCGATGTTGAGGAAGCACGCCACGTCAAACGGCAGATTCTCGACGCGTTGGTACTTGAGCGCCTGGCTCGAGACCTCCATGACCATGGACTGGCGACCGGACGTGCGGCAGTTGGCGATATGGCGCCAGACCTCGGGGGCCTCGGGCGTAGTATTGGTGCTCTCGTAGCACTCGATACCATCGTCGGTACTCACCGAGCCGATCATGCCGCAGGACTCGCCCGCCGCCTTGATGATGGACTGGAGCATAAAAGCGGCCGTGGTCTTTCCCTTGGTGCCGGTGATGCCCACGATCTTGACGTCGTGGTCGGGACGGTCGTAGACCTCCGGCGGCAACAAGGCCATGGCCGTGCGAACGCTGTCCACGACCAGCATCGCAGCACCGCTCTCCTGCGCCAGCGGCTCCAGAGACTCGACCAGCGACTCCTCGCACACAAATGCGACGGCGCCCGCGTCGAGCGCCATGCTCAAAAACGCGGGCTTAAAGGCAGCACCTTTGCAAAAGAATACGTCACCTGCCGAGACCGCGCGCGAATCAAACGAGCAGCCGGTCACGGCACGCTCGTCAACCTGCTCTGATGCGCGCAGCTCGCCGCACACATCGAGAAGCTTGGCAAGCGTATCGACCGTGGTCACGGTCGCGGAATCCGAATGGTGCATCTTTCACCTTTCTCAGCCATTTGGCAGGGACGGTTTTATAGTAACTGAAACGCACCCACGCAAAAACGGCTCCCGGAGGAGCCGTTACGCGCAGGCGTTCGTAAGCCGAGACTAGGCAGCCTGAACAGCGGGCTGGTCCTCGTCGATAAAGAAGCGCTTGTACCAGACTAGGAACACGAGCGGCGTATAGATCTTGCGCTGGAAATCGCCCTTGCCCGCAAAGTGCAGATCGAGCAGGTGCATGAGCTCGTCGGTATTGAAGAACTCGCTTGCCCACGGCGCGGTGAAGTACTCCTTGACATAGTCGTACCACTTTTGCTCGCGCAGCCAGTAGACAATCGGCACCGGGAAGCCCACCTTGGGACGGGTGGCCCACTCATCGGGCAGCGACTTGTTGGCAGCGTGGCGGAGTACCTGCTTGTTGCCGTTCTCGTTGATGCGGTAGCGATCGGGAATGTGCTCGGCGAACTCCATGACTTTGCGGTCCAGGAAGGGCACGCGCAGCTCCAGCGAGTGCGCCATGCACATCTTGTCGGCCTTGAGCAGAATGTCGCCCGGGAGCCACATGTTCATGTCCAGGTACTGCTTCTTGACCAGTTCGGGCTGACCCTTCACGCGTGCGTAGATGGGTGCAGCGAGCTCAAAGGCGCCGTCGCCGGTGTTGTACTCGGGCTTGAGCACGCCGTCGACCTCGCGCTCCGGCCATACCAGAGCCTGTCCCAGGAACGACTTCTCGGGGATCTCGGCACCCTTGACCAGGAAGTTATGTCCCTTGAAGTACGGCATATGCAGCGCCAGGTTACCGAGCGCGCGACGGATGGGCAGCGGCACCATCTTTTTGTACTTGCGCACCGGGACCGTATCCTCGTAGTAGGCGTAGCCGCCAAAGAGTTCGTCGGCGCCTTCGCCCGAAAGCACGACGGTAACGTCCTTGCGGGCCATCTCGGCCAAGAACCACAGCGGCACGGAAGACAGGTTGGACTGCGGCTCGTCCATGTGATACTGGATGTCCTCGAGCGCACCGAAGAACTCGTCGGCGGTGATCATCTTGCGAACGTTCTCGACGCCGAGCTTATCGGAAAGCTCCTTGGCGTAGTTGGTCTCGTTGAAATTCTTGTAGTCAAAGCCCACCGAGAAGGTCTTGTCGGGCATAAGGCAAGCGGCGATGTAGCTGGAGTCGACGCCACCGGAGAGGAACGACGCGACCTTGACGTCGGCGATGCGATGGGCCTCGACGCTCTCGTGCACGACCTCGTCCAGCTCGTCGACATACTCTTCGAACGGCTTCTCGACGGCAGAGTAATCGCAATCCCAGTAGCGCTCGATGTTCATCTTGCCGGTCGGGATATCGACGGTAAAGTAGTGCGCCGGCGGCAGCTTGTAGACACCCTCGAAGAAGGTCTCCTCGGTTGCCGAATACTGCAGCGTCATGTACGGACGCAGGGCCTTTTTGTTGACCGCCTTGTGGAAGTGCGGGTAGTCCAGGAAGCTCTTGATCTCGGAACCAAAGAGCACGCCCGGAGCGCCGTCGCCCGCATCGGCCATGGGATAGTAGTAAAGCGGCTTGATGCCAAAGATGTCGCGGGCGCCAAAAAGCTTGTTCTTCTTTTTGTCCCAGATGACGAAGGCGTACATACCGCGCAAGCGATCGAGTACGGCCTCGCCCCACTCCTCGTAGCCGTGCAGGAGGCTCTCGGTGTCGGCGCCGCAGTGGAACTTGTAGCCCTTGGCCTCGAGCTCGGAACGGAGTTCTTGGAAGTTGTAGATCTCGCCGTTGAAGACAATGACGACGCTGCCGTCCTCATTGGCCATGGGCTGAGCGCCGGCCTCGGTCAGGTCGAGGATCGACAGGCGGCGGAAGCCCAGGGCAACGCGGCCGTCGATAAACTGACCGCCCATGTCGGGACCGCGATGGACGATGCGGTCCATCATCTTGGTGAGCACCTCGGATTGGTTATCCGTCCCACCGACAAAACCGACAAAACCGCACATATACTATCCCCTCTGCTGTTGCTGGGTATCAAATCGAATCAGTAACTTTTGAGTATACCCGAGGGTGTAAAGAGGGGCGGAATGTTCAGGCAATCTCAACTGAATCAGCTCCGCTGTGACACGCGCCGGTTACCTTTAATGGATATGAGGTGAATGGGGCGATTGTTTTGCTATACTCTCTCCGCACGGGCGATTGGCGCAACGGTTAGCGCAGGTGCTTTACACGCACAAGGCTGGGGGTTCGAATCCCTCATCGCCCACCACCGAATTGGAAACGGTCCTCGCAAGGGGACCGTTTTTGTTTGGGCCCAGCGCATGGGATTCGAACCCGCCAGGGTGCGGAGCTGAGGAAACGCGAAGCGTTTTCCAGCGCAGCACGCGAGGGCCGTAGGCCCGAAGCGAAAGCGGGCGGCGTCAGCCGCACGCGGACATCCCTCATCGCCCACCACTGATTTGATAGGCTCCCAGCAATGGGAGCCTTTCTTTTTTGGGCCCAGTGCATGGGATTCGAACCCGCCAGCACGTCTGTCACAAAGGCCGTGGCCAAATAATGGCAAAAATGAGTACTGCTGCTTTGTTTGCAACATATAAAAAGATAGTATTTGCTTAAGTTACGCAACATATGTCCATTATAAGGACTAACAGTTAGATCACAATCGTGCATTCATCGCCATTTCGACTTGCCATCTGGCCTTATTAGTCCAAAATTGCTGCTACCAAATCGGTAACAGTACTCATATTTGATGTTTTTTGACCAGCAGGTCTCCCTGCCTTAGCAAATCTAAGGCAAAACGGGCTCCAGACCGCTGAATCATGCCACATAGGGCACGTCCGCAGTCCGGAACCCGGTCCAAATTGAGTTATTGCGCCGCGTTAGCCCAAGACACCCGACAGAATCTCGATCAGGCTGTCCACGTCGGCTTCCTCGCAGACGAGCGGCGGCAGGAAACGCAGCGTATGCGCACCCGTAGCGTTGATCACGGCACCGGCGGTCAGCGCGCGGGCAACAACATCATGCGCGTCGCCCGCGGCATCATCCAAATCACAGCCGAGCATCAAGCCGCGGCCACGTACCTCGGTCACGTGCGGCAGCTTGGCGAGCTTTGCCTCCATATAGGCACCCACCTTGGCAGCATGCTCGACATAATCGCCGCGCACAAGCGCGGAGAGCGTCGCGGCACACGCCGCGATGGCCAAGCAGCTACCGCCAAAGGTCGAGCCGTGGTCGCCCGGCTTAAACACGTCGGCAATCTCCTTCTTTGCCACCACGGCACCCATGGGCACGCCATCGGCAATGCCCTTGGCAAGGCTCATGATGTCGGGCTCCACGCCATAGGTTTGGAATGCAAACGGCTTGCCGGAGCGGAAGATGCCGCACTGGACCTCGTCGGCGATAAGCACGGCGCCCACTTCGTGTGCCAGGTCGCGCGCTGCCGCCATAAACTCCTCGGTCATGGGATGCACGCCACTCTCACCCTGGATCGGCTCGAGCATCACGGCGCAAATCTCGCTCCCCAGCTGTTTAAAGATCGCACGCAGCTCGTCCACATCGTTGGGCGTGCAGGCCACAAAGCCACCCGGCAGCGGGCGGAAGCTGTCCTGCAGCCAATCCTGCATGGTGGCGGCAATGGTCTCGAGCGTACGGCCGTGGAAGCCGCCGCGCATGCACACGATGGTGTTGCCGCCATTACCGGCACGCTTGGCGTACAGGCGCGCGAGCTTCATCGAGCCCTCGTTGGCCTCGGCGCCAGAGTTGGCAAAGAAGGTCTCCCAAACCTGCTCATCCGCAGCCGGGGCACCAAGAGCAGCTGCCGTGGTCTCATCGCCGGCGACAATGGCATCGGCAAGCACGCGCGCACCATCTACGTCGTCGTTAGCAAGCTTGGACAGCAGCGCCGCGACCTGTCCGCGCTGCTCGATGTAGAAGTAATTGGAGACATGCATGAGCTTTTTGGTCTGTGCCTCGAGCGCCGAGAGCACAGCCGGGTCGCCATGACCTAGGCTGCACACGCCGATGCCGGCAAGAAAGTCGAGGTACTCACGGCCATCGTCGCCGGTGAGCTTCATGCCGTGACCCTCGACAAACTCGACCGGAGAGCGGCCAAAGGTATGCATAACGTAATGGGATTCAAGCGATTGCTGAGCTGCAAGTGACATGGGATGCCTTTCGTTGGGCGCCAGACGGCGCGGGGCTATGGGTGCAGGAATGGGGCGGCTGCGGGTCAGCTAGACCGTCTGAAGCTTCTCGACCTCGTCAAGGTTTTCGGTCAGACGCGCAGCAAACGTCGAAAGCGGATGCGGATGCGTATCGAACTCGTAAGCCGTCTCGGTGGAATGGATCACGGTGCCGACGCCGGCATCGGTCAGCAGCTCCAGGAGCAGCGAATGCGGCGTGGTACCGTTAATGATGTGGGCACGAAATACGCCGCCGGCAAGCGCATCGACGGCCGCACGCAGCTTGGGAATCATGCCCTTATCGACCTCGCCACCGTAGAGCATCTCGTTAACCTCGTCGAGCGTTAGGTTAGAGATAAGCGAATCCTTATCGCTAAAGTCCTTGTACAGGCCATCGACGTCGGTCAAAAAGATCGCCTTATGCGCGTGAAGCGCTGCCGCGACGGCACCGGCGGCGGTA
>CAJMOM010000069.1:0-8064 GCA_905215005.1 uncultured bacterium
GCGGCAGCTCGCGCCGCCGAGCAAGCCCAGGCTGCTACCGAGGATGATGAGGACGAGGACGATTGGCGCAAGTACCTGTAATCGGTACGTGCCGTCAGATAGGTCGAGCCGGCGGGAGGGCTACTCCCGTCGGCTTTTTACTAAAGGAGGGGCTTACGATGAAAAACGTTCTGTGCTTTGGTGACAGCAATACCTATGGCTATGATCCGGCTGGTATGCGCGATGGCACCGCGGTGCGCTATGCGCAGGATGTGCGCTGGTGCGGCGTGGCGCAGCGTGACCTGGGCGAGGGCTGGCATGTGATTGAGGAGGGGCTTAACGGCCGCACGACGGTGCGCGACGATATGTGCCATCTGGACACTAACCTCAACGGCATTCGCGCGCTTCCGATGCTGCTCGAGGCCCATAAGCCGCTGGACGCCATTGTAATCATGCTGGGCACCAACGACTGTAAGACGGTCTTTAACGTGACAGCTTCCGATATCGCCCGTGGCGCCATGGCGCTGATTCGCGCCGTCCGCGCGTTTCCGTGGACCGACGCCGCGCCTTGTCCGCGAATTCTGCTGATGGCGCCTATCAAGATCAAGCCGCAGATCGCTGATGTGTATATGACCGACTTTGACGAGCATTCCGTTGAGGCATCTGAGCATTTTGGCGAGTACTATGCGCATGTGGCCGAGCAGTTTGGCTGCGACTTTTTGAATGCCGCCGAGTTTGCCGAGCCGGGCGATATCGACTATCTGCATATGATGCCCGAAAGCCATGAGAGCTTGGGACATGCCGTGGCAGCCAAGCTCAAAGAGATGCTCGGTGAGTAGCGCGACCCTAAGCCGCTACAAAGGGGCCCTTTGCGGTGGCTTGGGGTCGTCTGTTTGTCTTGATCTGTAACAGTTGTAAGGCCGAAAACGGGCTAGATGTTACAGATTGAGATTATTTAGGTCGATATCGGTCGTTTGTCTCGATCTGTAACATCTAGGGTCGATTTTGCCGAGTTACTGTTACAGATCGAGACGTTTGTGGTAGCCACCGCAAAGGTGCCTGTCCCCTTTGCGGTGGTTTTGGGCTGCGAATCTTAATATTGCCACATATGGTTGACGGGGCCGGAGCCTTTACCCATGTCAAAGCCGGCGGCGAGAGCGCCGGTTAGGTAGGCCTTGCCGGCGTTGACGGCGTCGGCAAGTTCCATGCCCTGGGCCAGCGCGCAGGCGATGGCGGACGAAAGCGTGCAGCCAGTGCCATGCGTGTTGCCGGTCTCGATGCGCTTGTGGCGGAACCACGTGGTGAGTGGATCGCCCAGGTGGTTACCCTCGTCATCGAGCGGCGCGGGCTCTGCTAGCACATCGTTGGCCTCGTTGACAAAATGCCCGCCCTTAACGAGGGACGCGCAGCCAAAGCGACGGGTGAGGAGCATGGCAGCGTTTTGCTGTGTGCGCTCGGAATCGACCTCGTAGTCGAGCAGCGCCATGGCCTCGGGTATGTTGGGCGTGATGACGGTCGCCAGCGGGAACAGGCGACGCGTGAGCGCCTCGGTGGCATCCTCGGCAATGAGGCGAGCGCCCGAGGTGGCGACCATGACGGGGTCGACGACGATATTTTGTGCGTCCCAGGCACTCAAGCGGTCGGCGATAACCTCGATAATCTCGGCAGAGGAGACCATGCCGATCTTGACGGCGCTCGGGCGAATATCGTCAAAGACGGCGTCAATTTGCGCAGCGACGATATCAGGGGAGATATTCTGTACGGCGGTGACGCCGAGCGTGTTTTGTGCGGTGATGGCGGTGATGGCCGTCTCGGCATACAGACGGTGCGCCGTGATGGTCTTAATGTCTGCCTGAATGCCGGCGCCACCGCTGGAATCGGATCCCGCGATGGATAGAACGGCGGGTACCTTACTGCGATCCATGTTCGCTCCCTTGTCCGGACGGATTCAAATGGGTCTTTTACCCCGCATTATAAAGATGCCCGGGCCGGCTGTATGCCGAACCCGGGCGGGCGATGCAATCTTTACGCAAATGTAAGCAATTGTTCACAAGTCAACAATTGACGGGCGTTGCAGAAGGCTTGCTGGCAATTGCCCTGTAAAGGCTAATCCTCCATGCCAAGATCGATCGTCGTGCCCTCGAACACCTTGTTGACGGTGCGGACGGCGCACATCTTGCCGCACATGGTGCAGGTGCCCTCGGTGGCGGCAGGGGACTCCTCGTAGCGCTTTTTGCCCGTAACTGGGTCGAGAGCACACTTCCACATGGCATCCCAGTCGAGCTTGCGGCGTGCCTGGCCCATCTTGTCGTCCATGTCGCGGGCGTGCGGCACCTTCTTGGCGATATCGGCGGCATGTGCGGCGATCTTAGTGGCCATGAGGCCGTCGAGCACATCCTGGGCGTTAGGCAGGCATAGGTGCTCTGCCGGCGTCACGTAGCACAGGAAGTCGGCGCCGGAGCTTGCGGAGATGGCGCCGCCGATGGCTGCGGTGATGTGGTCGTAACCCACGCCGATATCGGTCACCAGCGGCCCCAGCACATAGAACGGGGCGTTGTGGCACAGGCGCTTCTGCAGCTTCATGTTGGCGGCGATCTCGTCGAGCGCCATGTGGCCCGGTCCCTCGACCATAACCTGGACGCCCGCGGCCCATGCGCGCTTGCACAGCTTGCCCAGCTCGATCATCTCGGCAGTCTCGGTGGCGTCGTTGGAATCGTAGAGACAACCCGGGCGGCAGGAGTCGCCGAGCGAGATGGTCACGTCGTACTCGTGGCAGATCTCGAGCACCTCGTCGTAGAACTCGTAGAACGGATTCTCGTTGCCGGTGACCTCCATCCATCCAAACAGCAGCGAGCCGCCGCGGCTGACGATGTTCATCAGGCGGCCGGTCTCCTTGAAGGTTTTGATGACCGATTTATTGATGCCGCAGTGGATGGTCATAAAGTCCACGCCGTCCTCGGCGTGCGCGCGCACGACCTCGAGCAGGTCATCCTTGGTAAGCTTGACCAGCGGCTTTTCCATGTAGCCGATGGCGTCGTACATGGGGACGGTGCCCACCATGAGCGGCGTCTCGTCGATGAGCTGCTGGCGGAACTGGCGTGTCTTGCCCGAGTTGGAGAGGTCCATGATGGCGTCGGCGCCAAAGTCCTCGGCGATCTTGACCTTCTTCCATTCCTCGGCGGCATCGGCCTTGTCGCCCGAGATGCCCAAGTTCACGTTGACCTTGGTGGACAGGCCCTCACCGACACCAAAGGCGCGCATGCCCTTTTTGATATGCACGATGTTGGCGGGAATGGCGATGCGGCCGTCGGCCACACGCTCGCGGATGTACTCGGGGTCGCGATGCTCGCGCTCGGCGACTTCCTTCATCTGCGGCGTGATCTGCCCGGCGCGGGCGAAGTCGATTTGCGTGACGAGCTTGGGCTCGGTCAGTGTGCTCATTGGCACGGCTCCCTTCGTTGGCATTACCCATATCAGGTTTGCGGGTCAGGGCGGGCGCGCCCAATCTCAGCCTGCCGTCCCGTCCTGCAAGCTCCCCGTTTATGTAATGGGCTCAAGTATAGCCTGAATGGGTACGATTGGGCCAACGAGCGTGCCTGTGGGGAGGCGAACATGGAAGACAAGCATCTATATCGAGAGACACAATGGGACGTATCGGCCGAGGAGGGCCGTGCGCACCATGGGTTGGTCGCGATTGGCTTTGCGGTGCTTGCCGTGCTGGTGATTGCCTTTTGTATTTGGACGTTTGGCGGTCGCGGCGGCGCTGCCTGGGAGTTTGAGGCCGACGAGGCCCTGCCGATCATGACGGTGAAGGTCGCGGGCGGCAATACCGTTGCCGCGCCGGGCGACTATTGGTATCCGCGCGATGAGTTTATGCAACTGCAGCTGAGCGGCGGGTCTATTCCTGGCGAGGAAATCGAACGCGTGACGTTTGATGCGGCGCTCAAAACACTTACGGTTAAACTCAAAGATCAAGGGGATGTGCCCACGACGATGGATATCGCGCTGACGGAATGGCGCCTGGAGCCCCCGTCGGGCATCAAGGTGTCCGAGGTGGAGCATGTCAAAATTACCTATCAGGATGGCTCGACAAATGAAATTGCCAAAGCCGACGGCTTGGCGGAATAGACGCCGTGCCTAGGCAGCACATTCAAAAGTAGCGGTGGTCCTACAAGGCCTGTTCGTTCAGGAAGACCAAAGTGTTTTTATTTGAAAGCTCGGGAAAGTGACGATAACCAACGTCGAACGCGGTGAGTTCGCTTACATCCTCGAGCTTGTTTTCTGCCATCCAGCGCACCATGGAGCCGCGCGCCTTTTTGCTGGCGGTCGAGCGCTGGATGGGCTTGTCGTTGCGGACGCCTTCGCCAAAGAGACATGTGACGACCGTGGCGTCGGTGGTGAGGCAGGGTAGAACGGCTTTGGCGTATTCCGCGCTGGCAAGGTTAACGATCGTAGTGTTGGAGCCCGCCGGAGCGATAGCCCGTGCGAGCTTGTCGCCCCAAAACGAGTAGAGGTCTCGGGCACCGTCGACGGCAAGCTTTGTGCCCATCTCCAGCCGATACGGTTCAACGGCATGAAAGGGGCGCACGCATCCGTAGAGTCCCGAGAGTATCCATAGATGGTCTTGCAGCCATGCGAGCTGCGCGGAATCCATCACCTCGGGCGCCATGCTCTGGTATTGAATGCCGTGATAGGACATGACGGCAGGGGAGAGGTGACGCGCGATATCGGGATCGGCGAGGTCGGCATCGCTCAGGACGGGCATAAATTCGTGAAGCGTATCCAGGCACGTTGTAAGCAGCCTGTCGCTCACGTTCCACAGCGCCTGCAGGCCGCCGCTGCCTTCATCCCGCTCGATATCTAGCAGTGCGCGGTGGAGGAGAGCCGTCTCGTGCACAAAAGGTGGAATGCCCAGGACTTCAAAAGCATCTTGGGCCGCGCGCATCTGTTTGGCGGGCGAAATGATGACCTGCAGCATGGACTCTCCTCTGCCAAAAAAGAAGTTGCGGTGGAATACGGTCTGTTTTGGCCGTTTATGGGCCAGTTTAGTCCGTATTTCACCGCAACTGATGAAGGGTTGGTTAGGCGCGCTCGATGAAGGCCTTGTAGCCGCGATAGGCCTCGTAGATATCGGCCTTGTTGGCGACCTCCCACGGGGCATGCATGGACAGGACGGCAACACCGGAGTCGATGACGTTCATGCCGTACTTGGCCATGATGTAGGCGATGGTGCCGCCGCCGCCCGCGTTGACGCGACCGAGCTCGCAGGTCTGGAAGTCCACGCCGGCCTCGTCCATGATGTCGCGGACGAGGGCCACGTACTCGGCGTCGGCGTCGTTGGAGCCACCCTTGCCGCGGCTGCCCGTGTACTTGTTAAAGCACAGGCCGCGACCCATGAAGGCGGCGTTCTTGGTCTCGAACTTGCCGGCATAGCCCGGGTCGAAACCGGCGGACACGTCGGAGGAAAGCATGCGGCTGTGGGCGAGCGCGCGGCGCAGGGCCAGCGGACTATCCTCGCCGGCGAGCGTCATGATCTCGGCGACGGTGTTCTCGAAGAAGCGGCTCGTCATGCCGGTGGCACCCACGGAGCCGATCTCCTCCTTGTCGACGATGAGTGTGATGCTCGTGCGCTCCACGTTGGCGACGTTGATCTGAGCGAGCATGGACGGATAGGCGCAGACACGGTCGTCGTGGCCATAGCCCAGAATCATGGAGCGGTCGAGGCCCATGTCGCGGGCCGGGCCGGCGGGCACGACCTCGATCTCGGCGGAGAGGAAGTCCTCCTCCTCGACGTCATACTGCTCCTTGAGGATATCCAGGAACATCTGCTTGACGGGCTCCTTGGGAGCGTCCTTGTCGTCCTCATCGAACTTGACGGGACGGCCGCCCACGATCACGTCGAGGATCTCGGCGTCGACGGCGTCCTTGGCGGGCTTGGCCATCTGCTCGCTCGAGAGGTGGATCAGCAGGTCGGAGATGGTAAAGACCGGGTCGTCCGCCTTGTCGCCGATATTGATGTCGACGGTGGTGCCGTCCTTTTTGCAGATGACGCCTACGAGTGCGAGCGGGGAAGCGACCCAGTGGTAGCTCTTGACGCCGCCGTAGTAGTGCGTGTCGAGATAGGCCATGTCGCCGGCCTCGAAGGCGGGGTTTTGCTTGAGGTCCAGGCGCGGCGAGTCCACGTGGGCGCCCAGGATGTTAAAGCCCTGCTCGAGCGGGGCGGTGCCCAGGTTGACGAGCATGAGGTCCTTGCCGTGATTGGCGGCGTACACCTTGTCGCCGGCCTTGAGCGCGCGGCCCTCGGCGATCACGGTCTCCAGATTGACGTAGCCCGCCTCCTCGGCCATCTTGATACCGGTCTTGACGCACAGGCGCTCGGTCTTGTTCTCGCTCAAAAATTGCTTATAGCCGCGGCAAAGCTCCTCGAGCTCCTCGATTTGCTGTGGCGTGTACTTTTTCCATGCGCAGGGACGCTCCATGACGCAGGCTCCTTTCGGATCGATCGTGCTGGTTGATGTACCGTGAGCCATCGTATCACGCGCGGGCCCGCGGCGGCAGGGGAGCCTGATGTGCGGTGGTCGCGGGGCGGGGAGCGTGTAAACTGGAGTGAGCAAACCGTGCCCAGCCCAAAGCGAGGTATTCAATATGTCTGACAAGCGCCGCACCTTTGCCGTTATCGACGGCAACTCGCTCATGCATCGCGCCTTCCACGCCGTGCCGCCGACCATGAACGCGCCGGACGGTCGCCCCACCAATGCGATCTTTGGCTTTCTGAACATGTTTCTCAAGATGATCGATGCCTTTAACCCCGACGGTGTGGTCGTGGCGTTTGATAAGGGCAAGCCGCGCGTGCGCATGGAGATGCTGCCGCAGTATAAGGCGCAGCGCCCGCCCATGGACCCCGATCTGCACGCGCAGTTTCCGATGATCAAGGAGCTGCTCACCGCGCTCAACGTGCCGATTCTGCAGTCCGAGGGCTGGGAAGGCGACGATATCCTGGGAACCATGGCGCGCCTGGGCGAGCAGGCCGGCTGCGACATGCTGCTGGTGACCGGTGATCGCGATATGTATCAGCTCGTGACCGAGCACGTCAACGTGGTCTCGACCCGCAAGGGCCTGTCCGACGTGGCGATTATGACGCCCGAGAGCGTGGACGATCTGTATCACGGCATCACGCCGGCGCTCGTGCCCGACTTTTATGGCCTGAAGGGCGACACGTCCGATAACATCCCCGGCGTGCCGGGCATCGGCCCCAAAAAGGCGAGCGCGCTCATTGCGCAGTACGGTAGCCTGGACGAGGTCATCGCACACGCCGACGAGGTCAAGGGCAAGATGGGCGAAAACCTGCGAGCACACATCGACGATGCCCTGCTGAGCCGCAAGGTCGCGACCATCCGCACCGATGCGCCCGTTGAGCTCGATTTTGAGACGACGTCCTTCCCGGCGTTTTCTGCCGATGAGGTTTCTGCGGCGCTGGGTACGCTTGGTATCACCGCCATGCAGAACCGTTTCTTGGCGCTGATCGGCGGCGAGGGCGGGGCTGCTGCTGCCTCCAGTGTGTTTGAGATGCCTGCGATGGTTCGCGCGGCCGCCGGCGATGCTGACGCGCTTGGTGCCGTTGCGGCTGAGGTCTCCCGTGCGATTGGTGCCGGTGAGTGGGTCGCCGCCGTGGTGGACGACGACAAGGAAGAGGGCGCGCTCTTTGGACTGACGCGCACGCTGTGGTTGGCGACGTCCAAGGGTCTGTTCGCGCTCGAGGAGGGCGACAGCGGTGCGGCGGCTGAGGTTGAGGGCTTCAACTTCGCCCACGGTGTGATTGCCGGCGTGCTCGCGCGTCTGTTTATGGAGGGTCGCGTGGCGAGCCCGGATATGAAGGCGCTGTTGCACGAGCTTTCGCCCATCGATTCCTCTGAGCCCGAGCTCATGGATCCGCTGGCAGTCGATTCCACGCGTATCTTCGATACCGTGGTTGCCGCCTACCTGTTGGATTCCGACCGCTCCGAGTTCGATGAGGCGTATCTGGCCGATACCTATCTGCAGATGGCGCTGCCCGCGGCGCGCGGTGCAGAGGGTGCCGGCGAGGAC
>CAJMOM010000070.1:0-7931 GCA_905215005.1 uncultured bacterium
CGACGATTGAAAGGCAGATTGCCCATCAGATGGCTTTGCAGCGTCGAGGTGACCGCCGTTCGTTAGAACGGCGGAACAATATATGAATATCCAGATTTTTGGCACCAAAAAGTCCTTCGATACTAAGAAGGCACAGCGTTATTTTAAGGAGCGCCGCATTAAGGTGCAGTTTATCGACCTTAAGGAAAAGGAGATGAGCAAGGGCGAGCTCACGAGCGTGATGCAGGCGGTCGGCGGTATCGACAAACTGCTCAACCCCAAAGCCAAGGACGAGGAGACGCTCGCGCTCATCCAGCACCTTACCCCCAGCCAGCGCTTCGACAAGCTGCTCGAGAACCAGCAGGTTCTAGCCGAGCCCATCGTGCGCAACGGCAAAAAGGCCACCGTCGGTTATTGCCCCGATGTATGGGGAGCCTGGGAGTAGCCTGTGTTATTTGCCGGCGCGTGGGTATAAGAGCAGGCGTTTGGCATATGATTCAACTGTAAGCCATGTCTAACAAAGGAGGGCACATGCCCAACAAACCCGTGAAGATCATCATGCTTACCGGATACCTCGGTGCCGGCAAGACCACGCTGCTCAACCACATCCTCGCTAACGACGGCGGCATCCGCGCCGCCGTGATCGTCAACGATATCGGCGAGATCAACGTCGATGCCAGCCTCATCGCCGACGGCGGCCTTTCCGAGACCGACGACCTCATCCCGCTCACCAACGGCTGCATCTGCTGTACGCTTTCGGATGACCTGGCCAACCAGCTGCAGGGCATCGCCGATTCGGGCAACTTCGACTACATCATCATCGAGGCGTCGGGAATTTGCGAGCCCATCCCCATCGCCTACACCATCTCGAGCTTCTGCGACGAGGCCAAGGTGGGCGGCGAGCCCAAGCTCGCGCTCGACAACATCGTGGCCGTGGTCGACTGCGCCCGCATGTACGACGAGTTCAACGGCGGTCGCGACCTGCTGGCCGAGGATATCGACGAGGACGACATCGAAAGCCTGCTCATCCAGCAGATCGAGTTCTGCTCCACGCTGATCCTCAACAAGACCGATACCGTGAGCCCTGAGCAGATCGCCGAGCTCAAGGCCATCGTGCGCAGCCTGCAGAAGGACGCCGTGATCGTCGAGGCCCAAAACGGCGAGGTCCCCATGGAGGAGCTGCTCGATACCGACCGCTTCGACTTTATGCGCGCCTACAACTCCGCCGCCTGGATCGAGGCCATGGAGCATCCCGAGGAGCACGACGACCCCGAGGTGCTCGAGTACGATATCGACACCTTTGTGTACTCGCGCCGCAAGCCGTTTGACCTGCAGAAGTTCACCGATTTTGTTGAGCAGGAGTGGCCCGACGAGGTCATCCGCGTCAAGGGTCCGCTGTGGCAGGCCGACAATCCGGACATGTGCTACATGTTTGAGCAGGCCGGCCACCAGATGCGCCTGATGGAGAACGGTCTGTTTGTCGACTCGGCGCCCGAAGGCGAGAAGCAGAGGATTATCGACGAGAACCCCGAGATCATGCAGATTTGGGACGACGAGACGGGCGACCGCATGACGAGCCTGTGCATCATCGGCCGTCACATGGACAAGGATGCGCTCATCGCCTCCCTCGATGCCTGCCTGACCGACTGGCACCGCGCCTAGGTTTATCCAAGCGGGTATTTTTCCGCCTACGTAGCCGCCAAACCACCACGAAGGTGCACTGTGCCCTTCGTGGTGGTTTTTCGTTCTGAGCCAAGGAGATTCATGTTCAACATTGTGCTGTATGCGCCCGAGATTCCGGCCAATACGGGCAATATCGGCCGCACCTGCGTGGTCACCGGTACCCGTCTGCATCTGGTGGAGCCGCTGGGCTTTTCGCTCGACGACAAGACGGTGCGTCGCGCCGGCCTGGGCTACTGGCAAAACTTGGACGTGACAACCTATGCCGGCTGGGAGGATTTCCTTGCGCGCAATGACCTCTCCCCCGCCGACGAGCGCCTGCATCTGCTGACCAAAAAGGCACGCCGCACCTATGCGCAGAGTACCTACCGCGATGGCGACTACTTGGTCTTTGGCAGCGAGAGCTCGGGCATTCCCGAGGAGCTACTCGCCGCGGCGTCCGAGCGCTGCGAGCGCATCCCGATGCTGCGCGATTGCGACTCACTCGATAACGCCGAGGCCTGGGAAGCCCACGAGGAATCGCTGGGGCATACCGAGGACAGCCACGAGGCCATTCTTCAACAGGATATCTGCGGCAACTTCGTCAATCCGGACGACTACCGCATCAGCGCACTCAACCTCTCCAACAGCGCCGCCATCGTCCTCTACGAAGCCTTGCGCCAGACAGGCTTTCCGGGAATGCGACAAAGGGACAGTCTCGTTGTCATATCGGACATTTGTCACATTGACACCCTTCAAACGAAATCAGAGATGCCCGCTATCACAACGTAAGGTATCGCGATAGCGGGCATTCAGATGAATCAGTAATTTGATTTCAAAGGTAGATATTAATCTTCGAATTCGACATTGACCCTTACGTCTGGACCACAGAACGTCGACACCTGCTTTTTCACCAGTTTTACTGCACGTTCATCAGATTTTTCCAGCATGCCACTTTCTTGAACCTTTTGCCTCTGGTCCTTATCAGCCTGCTGAAGCAATTTATTTAAATCGTCCGTACTGACCTGATTCCAATTAAGAAAACCATTGTCCTCAACGTACTTTTTAAGCGAGTTCGGATCCGTTGACAACGTCACAATCTCGGAATGCGGAAGCGTAACATTAACAGATTTTATTACCGACTCGTTGTTTTTCGAACGATGGACTTTGACCTTCAGGTTCTCATCGTCTACGTTCAGGCCGATATCCGCCTTGCCATCGATGGTCGCTACATATCGCTTAGTAGTAAATGGGTTGTTAAAACCAAACGGATTCCCTGCATCGTCAATATATAGAACCTGAGTAAAATCGTATTCGTAGGTAAGCAACTTCGTTACCGGCTTAATTTCTTCCCGAATCGAATCATCGCTTATAACGGTCTGATCGCGCGTCAACCACAGGTACGCGCAGCCGCCGCAAGCTGCAATCAAGCCTAACGCCAATAGGGCGACAATTATCTTCTGGCCAATTGTTTTAAACGGATTGGAAACGCTCATTTAGCCCTTGTCCTCCAGTTGTCCTCAGGGTAATTACGGACTCAATTCATTTATATTGGGTTTTTATATTGGGTTTTGATGTCAACCAATTCAGAAAGGAAGGACTTAAATCCAACATAATATAAATACACATTCATACGTTAATTTAATACCTATTCTGTTGCACGTAACATTAGAAAGATTGGGGCACAGACCATAGGCCGGCACCCCAATCCATACATAGGCATCATAACGCGTTGATCATTCGATCATATGCCCACGTTAATCAACTGAAACGCTCACGTCCATCCGCTGATCTCGGTCGCTATATCCGATCATCAGTTCCCGTCCCTTTTTATCCTTTGCGCAAAAACTGCTGTCATACGAATATTCGATGTCCTTGTATCCCTTTTTCTTGCAAGCTTTGATGTATTTGTCGTACCCATCATGATCGATGCCAAATGTGACAAACGAAAGGCAGTCTTTTTCGTCTAACGACGTATAAACGATAGGGCAGTCAGGCTTCGGCAAGGATTTTGCAAGGGCTTTTGTTGGCCAGTCATACGCCTTGACACCGCCCTTTGATGAAGTCGTATAGGTTTTCGACTTGAAACTATAGTACTCGAGATATATCTTTCCATCGCCGCCTAGATAGGCAATAGTCGCCACTGAAGGCTCCATCAGGTCATATTGATTCTGCTGGGCATTGGCGACATAGTCACCATGGATAATGCACGGAACGCTATCAACCGATTCTCGCTTCTCGACGATTCGCTGGCTATCCGCCGTCATTTTCAGCGTTGAATAATCGTGCGTAGCCTCTTCCTCATCAAAAACGTCAGTAAACAGAAGTTTCTGTTCGTCAGTCAACTCCCCTTTCGGCTCAAACTGAATAGTGAACTGAGCAATATCGAAGCTCGATTTATTGTCATATTCAAATGTCATCATCTCGACGCCATCAACAACGCCTTCTGAGACACTCCAGTTTAGTTGATCGATTTTTACTGAATCCTTCTTACCTTGCTTTGGCTTCTTTCCACTTTTCTTAGTCGCTGCAAATGCGCATGTCGGACTCCAGCCGCGACCCGTAATTCCGAGTGGTAGAGAAATGCCGATTAGCGCCGCCGCGCTAAAAGCCAGAACTGCCGTAAATAACTTTTTCTTCATTACATATCCCTTCGTAGTCGTTTAACCTCCCCCTCATCAAAAAGCAGACGAATTGACAACGCGGTGGCACTATTTGATTCAAGGGCGTGAACTGGATAAACATCGAGGGAAGGAGTGGGCCCTGTGCAATAAACTCCCCTCATCAAAATGTCTAGCTAAAGAGGACGGGCAGACGGCGAACGGTCATATCCGTTCGCGTCCGCCCGTCTCCAACGATCAAACGTCGATGCGCTAACGTTCAAAAGCATTGCGGCCTCTTGCCTCGTAACCTCACCTTCTTCGAATGATTTGATGACATCGCGGTAGCTATCCGGACGTTCGAGCGTCGGTCTCCCAAATCTCACACCCCGCAGACGCGCCGACGCGATACCCTCCGCCTGGCGCTGTTTTATGTTTTCACGCTCCACCTGAGCCACGTAGCTCAAAACCTGAAGCACTAGGTCGGCAATAAAAGTCCCCGTAATTCCATTGGGTTGTTCGCGTGTATCAAGCAATGGCATATCGAGCACCACGATGGCAACGCGTTTGTCCGTCGTTAGGCGACGCCATTCATCGAGAACTTCACGGTAGTCGCGACCCAATCGGTCGATACTCTTAATCACAAGAACGTCCCCTTCGCGCAGACGACGAAGAAGACGCTGGTACTGAGGACGCCTGAAGTCCTTTCCACTCGCTTTGTCAGCATAGATCAAATTCGTTTGGACCGGAAACCGCTCCAGCGCATCCAGTTGGCGATCCAGGTTCTGATCTGCTGACGAAACTCGAGCATACCCATAGATTCTGTTTTTCATGATTGCCCCTATCAGCCGCACGATGGCAGCTTCAGCTCATCTGAGAGCCCACTCACAATAGGGCGTGCAAATTTCGCGAATGGGTTGAACCCATTTTCGGGCTCCAACGTAAGCTATTCAAGCACCGCTTCGATAACGCACGACGCCAACCTGATACTTTGAAATAAAATTAATCGTTTTTAACTGAAATTAACTAGAATAAAATGAAGTTAACCAGAGACGCTAAAGGAGGGCATTGTGGAATATCTCGAAAATCCGTTTACCCCCAGTTTTGGTGAGGTTCCTGCCCATCTCGCTGGCAGACAACAGATTATTCGGGATTTGGACCGTGCCTTCTTGAGCCAGCGCAGGCGCCCAGAATTGACCTCGATCTTCTCAGGCGCGCGTGGAACCGGTAAAACCGCTCTCATGTCGTCGCTCGCGACAAGGGCGGAATCCCACGGCTGGATAGCCGTAAAGACGACCGCGCTCCCGGGAATGCTTGAGGAAATCGAGTTCGGGACGAATCGTGCTGCCGGCCATCTCATCGACTCGTCCAACCACTTCGAAGTCACCGGTCTCGGAATTGCACCGCTCGGCAGCATCGAGATCAATCGCGTTCACGATGCCTCAACCTGGCGTTATCGCATGAGCGACATCATCGACCAGCTCAACGAGGCGGGCGCCGGTCTGCTCGTCACGGTTGACGAGGTGGACCCGACACTCGACGAGATGATTCAGCTCGCAGCGACGTATCAGCACTTTGTGACCGATGGAAAACGCGTCGCGCTGCTCATGGCAGGACTTCCCAACAACGTCTCGACGTTGTTGAACCACAAGACGGTCTCGTTCCTTCGTCGCGCCCAACAATATCATCTGGGTCGCATTGCCGACTATGACGTGCGCGAGGCCTTGATTCGCACAATTCAAGAAAACGATCGCCTGGCAGATGCTGAGGGAATCGATAGAGCCGTTCGCTCGATCTCTGGTTTTCCCTTCCTATTGCAACTCATAGGCTACCGTGCCTGGGATCTCACAAGCGATTCGAAGGAAATCTCGTCACGCGACTTTGACCTGGGAATCAAAATCGCGCGCGACGAGATGGACGACCGAATCCTCGCGGCAACCTATCGGGAACTCACTGCAGAGGACAAGCGATTCCTCATCGCCATGCTCGATGACGAGGAAGAGTCCACCACCGCCGACCTTGTCGAGCGCCTTAAGCGTTCGCCGCAGCAGGTCTCCCGCTACCGACGCCGCATGATAGATGCCGGCATCATCGGGGAGCGAGGACGAGGACTCGTCGCATTTGAATTGCCGTTCTTCCGCGACTATCTCGCCGCTCAATGCGTGAGATAGGCATCAATGAGGCAAAGGGGCTGTCCCTTTGCCTCATTGTCTATAGGTAGCGGCCGGTAATGCTCTTGGAGCAGGCCGCGATATCCCCCGGCGTGCCGGCGCAGACGATTTGCCCGCCGGCGTCGCCACCGCCCGGGCCCATGTCGATCACGTAATCGGCATTACGGATAAGGTCGAGATCGTGTTCGATCACGATAACCGTGGCGCCCTTGGCAACGAGGCCATCAAACACGTTCAACAGCACCTGAACATCGAGCGGATGCAGGCCGATCGTGGGCTCGTCAAATACGAATACGGCATCATCCTGCACGCGGCCCATCTCGCTCGCGAGCTTAAGGCGTTGTGCCTCGCCGCCCGAGAGCGCCGGCGTGGGCTCACCGAGTGTGAGATAGCCCAAGCCTAGGTCGTGCAAGGTCTGCAAGCGCGCCTGGACTTTCTTGAGTCCCACCGTGGCGTCGAGGGCCTCGTCCACGCTCATGTCCATGAGCTGCGGCAACGTAAGCAAGCTCCCGTCCTTGCCTTCGCGATGGATATGCGAAGCCGCGTCTGCATAACGTGAGCCGCGACATGCCGGGCAGACGATCTCGACATCGGGCAAAAACTGCACGTCGAGCGATATCGATCCCGTGCCGTCGCACGTAGGGCACCGCAAGGCGCCAGTGTTGTAGCTAAAGGCACCCGCCTTGTAGCCGGCTGCCTTGGCCTCGGGCGTACGGGCGAAGGCGCGGCGCAGCTCATCATGGATGTCGGCATAGGTCGCTACCGTCGAGCGCACGTTGGCACCGATGGGTGTCGAATCGATGAGCTTGACGTGTTCGATACCCGACGCATCGATATTTTTCACATGGGGTGGCAGCGGTGTGCCCGCTATCGCCGCTTCGAGCGCCGGAACGAGGCTTTCGAGAATCAGCGTGGTTTTGCCAGACCCCGATACGCCCGTCACCACCGTGAGGCGGCCTTTGGGAATGACGACTTCGAGCGGTTTTACGGTGTGAATCTCGGAGGTGGAGAGGCGGATCGCCCCTTGTGCGAAGAGTTCGCCTTCCGGCACGACGGGCAGCACGCGGGATTCGACCTTGCCTGCCAGAAACGGGCCGATGCGCGACGCCGGACTGCGTTCGATCTCCCCGACCGTCCCCTGCGCAATGACCCTTCCGCCGTCGGCCCCCGCTCCGGGGCCCATCTCGACGATATGGTCGGCATGGCTCAGTATCTGCGTGTCGTGGTCGACCAGCACGACGGTGTTTCCGTCGGCGACCAGGTCGTCCATAACACCCGTGAGACCTGCGATGTTGGCCGGATGAAGGCCGATGGAGGGTTCGTCGAGCACATACATCACGCCCGTAGTACGGTTGCGCACTGCGCGGGCCAGCTGCATACGCTGCCGCTCGCCGGTGGATAGGGTCGAAGCCGCCCGATCGAGCGCGAGGTATCCCAACCCCAAGTCCAGCAGACGGCGCGAAGCGGCGAGGAACGACTCGCAGATGCTCTCGCCCATGGGGCGCATCTCCTCCGGCAGCGA
>CAJMOM010000071.1:0-7869 GCA_905215005.1 uncultured bacterium
GCCCGCGCCGCCGCGCAGGCCGCCTACGACAAAAAGGGCGAGGACGTTCAGGTGCTCGACCTGACCGAGCTTTCCGACGTATGCGACTACTTTGTGCTTGCCACCGGTACCAACAACCGCCAGGTCGATTCTATCGTCGACGAGATCGAGGAGAAGGTCGCCGAGGCTTGCGGCGAGCATCCGTTTTCCATCGAGGGCCGCGAGCAGAAGACCTGGATGCTCATGGACTACGGTTCGGTTGTCGTCCACGTCTTCACTCCCGAAGCCCGCGACTTCTACCGCCTCGAGAAACTCTGGGGCGACGCTCCCCAGCTTCCCCTCAACCTCCTCTAAATGATTTTTCTGGGACGGGGATAAAAAATCATTCCTACCGTTCACCGAACCGCTCATCTTTGTTGGGCGGTTCGGTTTTTTCTTTTTCCTCCTTTTGTATGCTGTAGCTATCGCAAACTCGGAAGGGAGGGCTTCGATGACTCGCGTTGCCCGTGCGTTGTCCGAACTCGGCCATTATCACGTCATGCTCAAGGGCTGTGCTGGCCAGCTGATCTTCGAAGACGATGACGATCGCCTTTATTTTCTCAATCTATTGAACAGACGATTTACGTCCGCTCATATTCGTCTTCTTGCCTGGTGCCTCATGGACAATCATGTTCACCTGCTATTTGATGATCTCGATAATCAGATGAGCGTTGCTATGCATGCGATTGATACGGCATATGCGAAACACTTCAATCAAAAAACCGGCCGCCGCGGACCGGTGTTCCAGGAACGATTCAAGAGTGTGATCATTTCTGACGACAAACAGCTGCTCCGTTGCGTCCGATACATACACGACAATCCTGCAAAAGCAGGTATTTCTTCTGCTCCTCTGTATCGCTGGAGCAGCTTCCATGAGTATTTCTCTCATCCCGAAATTTGTGATTGTGAAGGTATTCTCAATCTGTTTGGGGGTACGGAAGCGTTTTATCTTTCGAGTACCGACGGCAAGCCTAATCCCTATTTTATGCCCGAAGGTAAGCATATCTCCGATATGGATGCGCTGGAAGTTGCCCGGGCTCTTTTGGCTCCGCATGAGCCTTATCAGCTTAAAACTTTGCCGAAATCAGAGCGAAATCGTCTTCTGGCAGTGTTGAGGCATCGGGGGTTTACGATTGACCAGATTTCGCGTCTGACGGGAATTGGGACCAATATCATTCAAAGGGCGAAATGACGCTCCAAATGATTAAAAAATCCCCGTCCTAGAATAATCATTCGCAGCTACCCGGCTTTCTTTTTGCCCAAAGGCGGTTAATCGTTGAAACGGGATTGGCGGCCGAAGGATAGGGCGGTGTCGCCGAATTTGTCTCGGACGGCGTCGATAGCGACCGAGAGGTCGCGACGGTCGCTCGATTGGGCTCCGCGGTCGTCGATCTCGCAGAACAGGTCGGTCTGGATGCCGCCCTGATGGTCAAAGTCGCTCATGCCGATGCCCGCTAAGCGAACATGCATGCCTTCCTGCCAGATGTTGTCGAGCAGTTCGAGTGCAACCGCCACGAAGATGTTCTCATCGTCGGTCGGATGAGGCAGCCGGCGCTGTGCCGTACGCCCGCTGCCATACGAATACTTAAGCTTGAGCGTTACCGTGGCACCCGTCAGCCCCTGACGGCGCAGACGGCGCCCCACTGACTCTCCCAGCAGAGCAATCGCTGCCTCAATATCCCCACGCTCAGTCAAATCTTTAGCAAAGGTGCGTTCATTGCTGACCGACTTGACCTCGCGCTCTTCATCGAGACTCGTGACTTCAGAGATTTCGAGTCCCAGCGCACGCTGGCGCATGCGTTCGCCGTTGACGCCAAAAATAGAGGCCAAGGTGGATTGCGGTGCGCGTGACAGCTCGCCGAGCGTGTAGATGCGCATGTGGCGCAGCCGCTCCTCGGCAGAGCGCCCGATGCCGCTCATGGCAGATACCGGCAACGCGGCCAAAAAGCGCTGCTCGGTTCCGGGGCGCACGATGGTCAGCCCAAACGGCTTATCCCGCTCGCTTGCGATCTTTGCGACCGTCTTGTTGCAGCCCACGCCAATGGAGCAGGTCACTCCCAGCCCTGCCACGCGGTCGCTTATACGCCGCGCAACCAGCAGCGGGTCTTCGGGCGCAAAGCGACCCGGTGTGATATCGATAAAGGCTTCGTCGATGGATACGCGCTCCACGCGCGGCGTCTCCTCGGCAAGAATCGCCATGACCTGTGCGCTGACCTCACGATAGCGATCAAAATGCCCATGTGTCCAAATGGCTTGCGGGCACAAGCGCCGCGCCTCGGCCGAGGCCATAGCAGAGTGCACGCCAAAGCGACGTGCCTCATACGAACACGTGGACACGACGCCACGCGAATCGGCGTCTCCGCCCACGATGAGCGGCTTTCCTCGCCATTCGGGATGATCGAGCATTTCCACGCTCGCAAAAAACGCATCGAGGTCCATGAGTCCCACCGCCGGACCCGTCCAGGGAGGCGGCGTGACGCCCATGGCATCCTCATAACCGTATGTATGTTCGCGTCTTTCCATGTCATGAGTATACCGCGCAGCTCATGTGGGGTGCGTGTATGTGCTTGCAAATCCCGAATTCTTGTCTAAGATATGGATTTGCCCTCGACTACACCGAAGAAGTTGGTCTCACGGACTTCACCTGCCCGCGTCGATGGCGTATTATGTTCAACTGTTTGTTTGTAGTTGCAGCCTAAAGCTGCTTGGTTGGAGGAGTTTCCTTTGGCAGTCAAGATTCGCCTTGCTCGTCACGGCGCTAAGAAGCGTCCGTACTACCGTGTCGTCGTCGCCGATTCCCGCGCCCCGCGTGACGGTCGTATCATCGAGGAGGTTGGCCGCTACAACCCGATGACCGCCCCCAAGACCATCAACCTCGACCTCGAGAAGATCGCCGACTGGCAGTCCAAGGGCGCTCAGCTCACCGATGCCGTCGCCGCTCTGGTCAAGGCCGCCAACGAGGGCGAGAAGACCGAGACCGTCGTCAAGAAGTCCAAGAAGCAGCTCGCCAAAGAGGCCGAGGCCGCTAAGGCTGCCGCTGAGGCCGCTGAGGGCGCCGAGGAGTAAATCGTGCCTGAGGTTGACGCTGCACAGCTCGAGGGTGAGGCAATGCTCTCAGATCGCATCGCCGATCTCGTCGAATATCTCGTTGTTCAGATCGTCGACGACCCGGATTCCGTGAGCCTTGAGGTCATCGATGGTGACGACGCCTCCACGATTGAGGTTTCGGTCGCTGAGGATGACGTCGCTAAGGTCATCGGCCGTCGTGGCCGTACCATCAAGGCCATTCGCACGCTCGCCCGTGCACTGGCCGCTCGCCTCGACACTGCTGTCGAGGTAGAGGTTCTGGGCTAGGACCTTGAGGTCCCAGTACAAAAACATCGCCCGTGTGGTCAAGCCGCACGGAAGGAAGGGGGAGGTCCTCGCGCAGCCGCTGCGGGGGCTTCCTTCTGTATTGACGCCGGGTATGCGCGTCGCCTTGACGCCGCCGGCGCTCAAGCGCGACCGCTTTTGCACGGTCGTGTCCGTCACCGATACGGGCGATGGCGATCTGGTCTCGTTTGAGGGCATTGACGACTTGACGGCCGCCGAGGGCATCACGGGATGCTATGTGCTGGCAAATCGCGACGACTTTGAGCTCGATTCGCTCGACGCTGCCTATACCGACCTGATGGGTCGCGAGGTGGTCGACGAGCGCTTCGGTTCGCTCGGCACGATCGTCGAGATCATGTCGACGCCCGCCAACGATGTTTGGGTTGTCGAGGGCGATCGGTACGGCGAGGTACTGATTCCCGTGATCGAGCAGGTCGTGCTCGATCTTCCCGACACAGGAACAATTTCCGTCCACGTTATGGACGGCCTGATCGATATGGACAAGTAGGGAGGACAACATGCTGATCGAGACCCTTTCGGTCTTTCCCGAGATGTTTGAGCCCGTCATGTCCACATCGATCTTGGGCCGCGCCCGCAAGGCCGGCCTTTTTGGTTTTAAGGCGTATAACCTGCGCGACTGGACGCACGACCGCCATCGTACCGTCGATGACGAGCCGTACGGCGGCGGGCAGGGCATGCTCATGAAGGTCGAGCCTATCGCAGAGGCCATCGAGGCCATTAGCGCAGAGGGTCCCAAGCCCACGGTTGTGTTCTTCACCCCCTGTGGCGAGCCCTTTACGCAGCATGTGGCCGAGCGCCTGCTCAAAAGTGAGCGCTTGCTGTTTGTGTGCAGCCGCTACGAGGGCGTCGACGAGCGTGCGTATGCGTATGCCGATGAGCGTCTGTCAATCGGTGACTACGTGCTCACGGGCGGCGAGCTGCCCGCGATGGTCGTTGCCGACGCCGTCGTACGCCTCATTCCCGGCGCCCTTGGTGACGAGATGAGCAACGTCGACGAGTCGTTCTCGACCGCCGAGGATGGTGGCCTGCTCGAGTACGCGCAGTACACCCGTCCTGCCGAGTTCAACGGCGAGGGCGTGCCTCCGGTGCTTGTGAGCGGCGATCACGCCAAGGTCGATGCCTGGCGTCGCAAGAACGCCATCGAGCGCACCTGCCGCTGGCGTCCCGACCTGATCGAGACTGCGCGGCTCACGCCCGAGGAGCGCGCTTACGCGCAGGAGATCCTTGACGCTTCGTATTCGCAGAGCGAGGAGTGAGTATGGTTCCTACGCAACATTCCGCGTTGAGGGGCGCTTTTGAGTGGATCGCGGTCATCGCGATCGCGCTTGTGGCCACCTTCCTGATCCGCACCTTTGTGGTCGAGCCCTTTGTGGTGCCCACCGGCTCTATGGAGGACACAATCGAGATTGGCGACCAGATCCTAGCGCAAAAGGTGAGCCTCGAGCTCGGTCAGCCCGTCAAGCAGGGCGATATCGTGGTGTTTCACAACCCCGATGGCACCTCCGAGCATGATGTTCTTGTCAAGCGCGTTATTGCCACGGCCGGCCAGACGGTCGATCTGCAGGACGGCAAGGTGGTCGTTGACGGCCAAGCGCTTGACGAGGACTATACGACGGGCATGAGCTGGCCGCTTTCGGTTCAAGCGCCCGGCGCCCAGGTGAGCTATCCCTACACCGTCCCCGATGACTGTGTGTGGGTGATGGGCGACAACCGAGAGAACTCAGCCGACTCCCGCTACTTTGGGCCGGTCGACCGCTCCGATTTAATGGCCGTGGCACTCGTTCGCTACTGGCCGCTCAACCGCATCGGCGCTATCGACTAAAAACCGCTATAGTACAGTACCTAACCGTGTAATCGTTTCGACGAGGGGATATTAGAGGCATGAACGCTTCATCGCTTTCCTTCCAAGACATCATCCTGCGCCTCCAGCAGTACTGGGGCGAGCAGGGCTGCGTCATTATGCAGCCCTATGACTCCGAGGTCGGTGCCGGTACCTTCCATACCGCGACCACGCTGCGCTCGCTCGGTCCCGCCGAGTGGCGCACCTGCTATGCGCAGCCTTGCCGCCGTCCCGCCGACGGCCGCTACGGTGAGAACCCCAACCGCATGCAGCACTACTATCAGTTCCAGGTGCTCATCAAGCCCTCGCCGGTCAACGCCCAGGAGCTTTACCTGGGGTCTCTGGCCGCCATTGGCCTGGACCCCAACGACCATGACGTCCGCTTTGTCGAGGACGACTGGGAGAGCCCGACGCTCGGCGCCTGGGGCCTTGGCTGGGAGGTCTGGCTCAACGGCATGGAGGTCACGCAGTTTACGTACTTCCAGCAGGTGGGCGGCATCGAGGTCGACCCCGTGCCCGTCGAGATCACCTATGGCCTGGAGCGTATTGCCATGTACGCCCAGGGCGTCAACTCCGTCTACGACCTGGTGTGGAGCTATCTGCCCGACGGAACGCCCATGACCTATGGCGACGTGTTCCTCGAGAACGAGCGCGAGTTCAGTGCCTATAACTTTGAGGTCGCCAACGTGGAGATGATGCGTCAGAAGTTTGATGACTACGAGGCCGAGTGCCACTCCTGCCTGGAGCGCAAGCTGCCGCTGCCGGCATATGACTGCGTCATGAAGTGCAGCCACGCTTTCAACCTGCTCGATGCCCGCGGCGCGCTGTCCGCGGTCGAGCGTGCCAACTACATCCTGCGCGTCCGCGCCGTCGCCAAGGCGTGCTGCGAGGCCTACATGGCTGAGGTCGCCGGAGTCAACGAGAATGCCGACCAGGAAGGCGAGGTGGCGTAAGCCATGGCAGACGCTAAGGATTTCCTGTTTGAGATCGGTACGGAGGAAATGCCCTCCGCGCCGCTGAACAATGCCGTCAAGCAGCTTGGCACCATGATCGCCAAGGGTCTCGATGAGGCCGGTCTGGCCCACGGCGAGGTCCGCGTGATCTCGAGCCCGCGTCGTCTGGCTGCACTCGTTGCCAACGTCGCCACCGCGACCGATGAGGTTCACGAGGTCAAGCGTGGCCCCGCGGCCAACATTGCCTTCGACGCTGACGGTAACGCCACCAAGGCCGCCCAGGGCTTTGCCCGCAAGTGCGGTGTGGCTGCCGAGGACCTGGTCCGTCGCGAGGACACTGACGGTCGCGAGTATGTGTTCGCCGAGAAGAACATTCCTTCCGCACCGGCTACGCCGATTCTGACCGCTCTGTGCGAGAAGACCATCGCCGGCCTGCAGTGGCCCAACTACCGCAGCCAGCGCTGGGGTCACGAGCATGCGACCTTTGTTCGTCCGGTCCGCTGGATCTGCTGCCTTTTGGGCGAGGATGTTGTGCCCGTGTCGTTTGCCGACGTGACGAGCGGCAACACCACGCGCGGTCATCGCGTACTTGGCCCTGGCGACTATGTGGTTGCCAGCCCCGCTGTTTACGAGCAGGTGCTCGAGGACGCCGGTGTGCTTTCTGCCGAGCGTCGTCGTGAGGTCATCCTTGCCGGTATCGCCGAGGTCGAGGCTGCCCGTCCCGGCTGCCATGTCGATACGCCCAAGAAGGTCTTTGAGGAGGTCATTAACCTCTGCGAGTGGCCGACGGTGCTCGTCGGTACCTTCGATGAGGAGTTCCTCAAGGTCCCGCACGAGATCATCTGCGAGTCCATGCTCACCAACCAGCGCTACTTCCCGATCTATGACGGCGAGGGCAAGCTCACGCGTGAGTTCGTGGTCGTTTCCAACAGCAAGCCCGAGAATGCCGAGCGCGTGATCGACGGTAACGAGCGCGTCGTGCGCGCCCGTCTGGACGACGCAAAGTTCTTCTACGAGGAGGACCTGAAGATCTCCCTCGACGAGTTCCGTGAGCGCCTGGCCAAGGTTGCCTTCCAGGAGAAGCTCGGTAGCGTGCTCGCCAAGTCCGAGCGCATCGAGCAGCTCGCGCTCGCTATTGCCCGTGAGGCACACCTGGGTGCTCATCTGGCAGCTGACGCCGGCCGTGCCGCGCACCTGTGCAAGGCCGACCTGGTGTCCAACGCCGTCGTCGAGTTCACGAGCCAGCAGGGCGTGATGGGCGGTTATTACGCGACCGCGATGGGGGAGAACGACGAGGTCGCCCACGCCATTCGCGATCACTATCGTCCCCGCTTTGCCGGTGACGAGCTGCCCGAGGGCACCGCTGGCTGCATCGTGGCCTGTGCCGACAAGCTCGATACCATTGCCGGTATCTTTGCCATCGGCGAGCCCCCGACCGGCTCCTCCGACCCCTATGCGCTGCGTCGTGCCGCTATCGGCATCATCAACATCCTGCGCGACCGCCTGCCGATCGACCCCACGTCGCTGATCGACTTCGCCCTTGAGCTCTACAGTGAGCAGGGCATTGAGTTCGACGCCGCCGAGGTCGCCCAGCAGGTTCGCGACTTCTTCCATGGCCGCCTGGTGAGCATGGCCCGTGACGAAAAGATCCCGGCCGATACCGTT
>CAJMOM010000072.1:0-7866 GCA_905215005.1 uncultured bacterium
TCTGTCGAGCCGGTCACGGCGGCCGCAGGGCAGGACGAGGCCGACGAGCCAACCATTTCCACCGAACAGTTTGGTGTCGTGGCGCCGCTCCTCGCGTCTGTGCCCGCACCCGTAACGCCCGCGCCCACCGAAGCTGCGAACAAACTCGCGCCCGCCGCAGATGCCTTCCTTCGCGCACTCCTCGAGCAAAACGCAGCGCAAGCGGCATCGGCAGTAGCGCACTCGGGCCAGAGCGAGGACATGCTCGTCGACAGCATCAATGAGACGCTCTTTGACCTGGTGGGTGACACCGTAATTGAATTTGGCGCGGCAGGGCCGCAGATTATCGAGGACTACAAAGCAGACGTGAGAGGATACCTAGACCATGAGTGATACCGCATCCGCAGCGCCCCGCGTACCCAAACGCGTCGCCGCCGTCATTCTCAACTCGCTCAAGGGTGGCGTGGTCCCGCGCATCGGCCTTCCCTATATCACTGTGGGACGCGAGGTCGAGATTCGCGCCTTGCTCACCGATTTGAGTCTCATCGCCGATGGCGGCGCGAGCTTCCGCATTTTAGTCGGTCGCTACGGCGCCGGCAAGAGCTTCTTGCTTCAGACCATCCGTACGCACGCCATGGGCGAGGGATTCGTCGTCGCCGATGCCGATCTATCGCCCGAGCGCCGCCTGCAGGGCGGTCAGGGGCAGGGCCTTGCCACCTACCGCGAGCTCATCCGCAATATATCGACCAAGACGCGCCCCGAGGGCGGTGCGCTCAACCTTATTCTGGATCGCTGGGTCGCCTCGTGTGCCGATGCCGATGAGTCTGCCGTCAATGCCCAACTGGCCCCGCTCGAGGAAATGGTCCACGGCTTCGACTTCACCCGCATGCTCCGACGCTATCGCACGGCCGTATCCGAGGGCGACGAAGAGGCCATGAGCCGCGTGACCAAATGGATCCGCGGCGAATACCGCACCAAGAGCGAGGCTCGCGCCGAACTGGGGTCCTCAACCATCATCAGCGATGACGACTGGTACGACTACGTTAAGCTCATTGCGCGCTTTTTGGTCTGCAGCGGCTACAAGGGCATGCTGGTGCTCATCGACGAGCTCGTGAATCTGTACAAGATTCCCAACGCGATCACGCGCCAATACAACTACGAGAAGATCTTGACCATGTACAACGACACGCTCCAGGGCAAAGCGCAGTACCTGGGCATGATCATGGGCGGCACGCCAACCTCCATCGAAGACCGCCGCCGCGGCGTGTTCTCCTACGAAGCCCTGCGCAGCCGACTCGCTCAGGGCCGCTTTGCGCGCGAGGACCTTAAGGACATGCTCGCGCCCATCATTCGTCTGCAGCCACTCACCTATGAGGAGCTGCTGGTGCTCATCGAAAAACTCATGCAGATCCATGCCGGCTACTTTGGCTGGACGCCCACGCTTACCGAGAACGACTTGGTGGACTTCCTCAAGATCGAATTCGGTCGCGTGGGAGCCGATACGCACTTAACGCCGCGTGAGGTCATCCGTGACTTTATCGAGCTGCTCGACATCCTGTGTCAGAACCCCGACGCCAACGTAGCCGAGCTGCTGCAAAGCGTCGGTGGCGACACGCTGGCGCCGGCAGCCGCAACAGGCGACACCGGCACCGCAGGCGGCGACCGCAATTTCGCCGAGTTCACCATCTAACCTGCCAAAAAGGGACAGGTTTATTTTGGCAGGTTTTATCTGGGCAAACGTCGAGGCACTAATGCAGCAAGCCACTGCCTACCGCGTTGAGAGATTCGTTTTTGAAAGGAGGTCCCATGAACGCCTTTGACCGCTACGCCCCGTTTATCCAAGACTTCATCTACTCCCACGATTGGGAGAGTCTGCGCTCCATTCAGGTTGCGGCGGCAGATGCCATCTTTAACACACAAGACAATGTGCTCCTAACGGCATCCACGGCTTCCGGCAAAACCGAAGCGGCCTTCTTTCCCATCCTGACCGAGTTTTGGGAGAACCCGCCCGCGAGCGTGGGCGCCCTCTACATCGGCCCCCTCAAAGCGCTCATCAATGATCAGTTCGTCCGCCTCAACGACCTCTGCGAAGAGGCCGACATCCCTGTCTGGCACTGGCACGGCGATGTCTCGCAGTCGCACAAGGCTAAGCTCATTAAAAAACCGAGCGGCATCTTGCAGATTACGCCCGAGTCACTCGAAGCGCTCTTAATCCATAAGCATATGGCGATCCCGCGCATGTTTTGCGACCTGCGCTATGTGGTCATCGATGAGGTCCACTCGCTCATGCGCGGCGATCGTGGCGGGCAAACGCTCTGCCTTATCGAGCGGCTCTCGCGCATGGCCGGCGTGCAGCCTCGCCGCATTGGCCTTTCGGCCACCATCGGCGACCCCGAGCGCACGGGCGCCTTTCTCTCGCAGGGAACGGGACGCGACTGCGTTATCCCCCGCTTTGAGGAACCGCGACGCGTGTGGCGCATCTCTATGGAACACTTCTACAACTCGGGTCCTCAGGCGCAGCAGCGAGGATTCGAGAGCATGGGTCCTCAAGAGGCCGAAGTGCTTGCGTGCGAGCGCATTGAGGCAGCGACACCCGCGGCACTGCCCTCCGGCACCCAAGACGTGCGTCACAGCGGACAACTCACACAAGAGGAATGCCGTCAACGTCGTGAGCGGGCACGGGGCAAGGCCGCTCCCAAGGACCGCCGAACTTCCTCGGCCCCCGAGGGCGAAGTCGACATCCCCCGAGCACCCGAACAGGCATTGCTCAACCCCACCGACACGGCGCCCGACAACGCCGACCCCGGTATGGGCTATATCTTTGAGCATACGCGCGGCCGCAAGTGCCTGGTCTTTGCCAACTCGCGCGAGGAGGCAGAGGCCGTGTGCTCCATGCTGCGCAGCTACTGCGAAAGTCGACACGAGCCCGACCGCTTTCTCATCCACCACGGCAACCTTTCGGCATCGCTGCGCGAGACGGCCGAGGAGCTCATGCGCGACGAGGAGCAGGCGCAGACAACCGTCACCACCTCTACGCTGGAGCTCGGTATCGATATCGGCCGCCTGGAGCGCGCCTTCCAGATCGACGCGCCGTTTACCGTCAGCTCCTTTTTGCAGCGAATGGGCCGCACGGGACGCCGCGATCTTCCGCCCGAGATGTGGTTTGTCATGCGCGAGGAGGAACCCGAGCCGCGCACGATGATGCCCGAAACCATTCCGTGGAAGCTCCTGCAGGGTATCGCGCTCGTACAACTCTATCGCGAGGAAAAGTGGGTCGAGCCGCCCGAGCTCGATCGACTCCCCTACAGCCTGCTCTATCACCAGACTATGTCGACCCTCGTCAGCACCGGCGAGCTCACGCCGGCCGAACTTGCCCAGCGCGTGCTCACGCTCAGCTATTTCCACCGTGTCTCGGCAGACGATTACCGTGTGCTGCTACGTCACCTCATTAAGATCGACCATATCCAGGTCACCGAAGGTGGCGGGCTCATCGTGGGTCTCGCGGGCGAGCGCATCATTAACAACTTTAAGTTCTACGCCGTATTCCAGGAAAACGAGGAGTTCACCGTTCGTAGCGAGTCGGCCGAATTGGGCACGATCGTCAATCCGCCACCGCCCGGTGAGCGCATCGCCATCGCCGGACACTGCTGGATTGTCGAGGAAGTGGACTGGAAGCGCCACACCGTCTTTGCCACGCAGGTCAAGGGCCGGGTGCCGGCCTACTTTGGCGACTGCCCCGGCGACATCAATACACACGTACTCGAGCGCATGCGCAAGACGCTCAACGAGCACGCGACATATCCGTACCTCATGGGTAACGCACGGGCTCGCTTGGCGCAGGCTCGTCATACCGCCGAGATTTCGGGCGCGGGAACTAAGCCGCTCATCAACCTGGGTGGCGACACCTGGGTGCTCTTCCCCTGGTTGGGCAGCTACGCCTTCCTAGCACTCGAGCGCATGCTTAAAATCAAATGCGCCGCTGAGTTGGGCCTTCGCGGACTCGACCCGTCACGCCCGTACTTTATGCAGTTTAAGATGAAGGCCGACGAGGAGACGTTCTTTGAAGTGCTCGCCGCCGAAGCCGAGAAAGACTTCGACCCCATCGACCTCGTCTATCCCGGCGAGGTGCCTTACTTTGATCGGTACGATGAGTTCGTTCCCGAAGAGCTCGTGCGCAAAGGCTTCGCCGAAGGCGTGCTCGACATAGAGGGCATGAAGCAGCGCGTCCGCAGCTGGCGCGACCACACATAAAACCAGTCTTTTCGGCACGGGGCTTATTAACCAGTCTATTCCGCCAGCATCGATAAAACGCTGATGCTCCTCGGCATTAAGGCCCACCGATTCAAAGTTAACGCATACGCCCGCAGCCATCAAGAAGGCTCGAAACTTCTGGCAGCTCGTCAATCGATATATCAATTCTTGGAGACATGTATTCCTACCATTTTTAAAGAAACAACGGCGGTAATTGCTATCGCGATTGCGCCAATAACACCGAGCGCTATCTGAATGGGATATAACCCCAACACATATCCAAATATGGAGAAAAACATTGCAGAAAAGAGAGCCCTTACCAGAGACGCGACGGAAAGGATCGTCGCGCGGAGATCGTCCGCTATCGCGTCTTGGATTAAGTTTTCCGAAGTGATGTACACCACTTCTGGGAGAAAACAAAGCACCATGCTAAGGCCAAACAAACACAGCGGATTTGAAGCGAACCACGGAAAAATCATGAAAAGACCGGCCTCGATTAGCATCGAGCCGAGCATGGTATTTCTTTTCCCGAAACGCGATGAGAAGAAATCTGCTGCAATGTAGGCCGTCGCATTTACTGCATAGGATGCACCGAAAAAGATTCCTATTATGGAGACGGGAGCATCAAATGCGTCGAATACCAACTGATTCAAGTTGTAATAACTCCCATAGAATCCATCGAGCATGCTTGTGCCGATTAGAAAAAGCAACACCGCAAAAGCGGATTCTCCAATGCACCAGGTTTCGCGTCTGAAGACCTTGGCTACGTCAAACCTTTCCTCCCCAGAGTTTTTGGAATGGGTCGTTTCCATCCTCTCAATGGGATACAGAAGGAAAAGCTGCAGGAGATAGAAAACGGAAACGCATACGTAGAGGGCACTCCAAGATACTTGGGCAATGAATGATCCAAGTACGATTGCCACTCCCGTCGCGATTGATTGCGCGGCAAGCAGCCGAGCGTTGATGGTGAGGAAGCGCTCTCCTTGACCGGCATTTCGGGCAATTTCATATAAAAGTGCTTGTTCGGATCCCGATTGAAGGGAGTAGGCGAGTGCCTCAACAAGGGAAAGCGCGACGAGAAAGGGGCCTGAGAGCAACAGCATGCCAGCCGTATGGAAGAAAAGCAGCAGCACGCCCACTTGAATCGAGAACTTCTTTCCAAAGAAATCGCCTATCAGCCCTGTTGGCAGCTCGAGGACGACCGTTGCAATGTTAAACAGGGCTTGATAAAGCGCGATTTCCGTGACAGACATTCCTTTCTCCGCAAGGAAAAGTAGAAACACTCCCCGATTTAAAACAAATCCCGCGAGAACGAAAAAGGCGGAATAGACGTGCAGTTGCGTAGTGGCTTGCTTGTTCATTTGATACTTCCGATGACAATTTTGGCCTAGCGGGCGGCGGAATCAACCGAAGATGAGGCGCGTTGGCGCCGGGCGTCCAGATGCGTCATGCTGAAAATAGATGAAGCGTATGATTGACAAAACCATAGAGCCCGTCACAAATTGACTACTCCCAATGCTAGTCGTGGAGGGCGGTACCGAGGAAGTCGGTGTCGAAGGGCACAGCTTCGGCAAAGGCGTAGTCGCCGTCGCTGGCGATGAGCAGATAATTCTCCTCGCCGCCGAACTCTGCATCGCCACATGGGACCACCCAAGCATGGTCGAACACCTCAAGCGCCGTGGCGGCACAGTCGCGCAGGAACGTCACATCGCTCCCCTCGTTTGCACTCACGATATTGGCAACGTAGACGCCACCGACATTTAGGCTGCCCCGCACCAAACGCAACGCCTCAACCGTCGCCAGCTCGCGCACGGGCTCGGCACCGCCAAAGCAATCGCTCACGATCACGTCGTAGCGACGATGCCCCACGCTCGTCACGCCCAGGTACGAGCGAGCCTCAGCGGTAATCACCCGCAAGCGGTCGCCCACCGCGCGCTCCAGCTCATCCAGGTAGAACCAGCGACGCGCCAGACGCGTAATCTCTCCGTCATATTCGATGACGTCCATGTGCAAGCCCTCGTGCGACATCAGGGCGAACTTAGGATAGGCAAACCCACCGCCGCCCAGCATAAGCATGCGGTCGATGCCGTGGCCATAAGCGTCGCGCATCGTATCCTCGGCCTCAAACACATCGTCAAATGCACGATAGTACGCAAAGACGGGCTCCGCCCAGCGCTCGCCAACGTAACTCGCGCTTTGGTAGACGCCGCCTTGCACCAACACGCGAATCTCATCGCCGCCCTCGTCGTGCACGCGTTTCACACGCGCCAACCCATTGCGGGTTCGCGCAACCTGCAGACAGGCAGCACGAACAGCGACAGCGGCCGCACCAAGCGCCGCGGCTCCCAGAGCAACGCCGGCAACGACGCCGGCAGAAACACTCGGCTTGTTCATCTAGAGCTCCTTTTGCAGATAAAGGCCATGGTCATAAAATCCAAGATGGCGATAGTACTCGCGCGTACCGATCGCGCTGATCACGTTGATGCGCGCATAGCCGGCATCCCGGGCAATCTCGCACGCACGCTCTACGAGCAAACGCCCCAACCCGTGATGCTGCGCCGCCTGGCCCTGATCGCCCACGCGTGCCGCCATGCCATACACGTGCACCTCGCGAATCATCGCCTCGTCCGGCGTCGTCGGCAACTCGTCCGCATGCGCGGCAACAAACGAATGGTCGGGCAGCGACAACCGCAAAAAGCCCGCGATCTTGCCCTGCGGTGTCACCCACTGCAAAAAGCGCTCGTGCGTCACCGGCGTCTCATAAACAACCTCATCAAGAGACAGCTCATCCAGATCGGCGCCCGCCGTGCTGATCTCGCGATAGCGAATCTCGCGCACCTTCGAACCCTCGCCGCGAGCTGCCAAACGGTTCTCGACGAGCTGACGCAGATTGGGCTTCTTATTGCCCACCATGATGTCGTCGGAACTAAAGTCGCGAATCATGCGGCTGATACGGCAAAACGCCGGTGTCACCACGATGTCATCGGCCAGCACGTCGAGCAGCTCGTCCTCGGTATAGGGGCGCCACTCGCCGCGCTCGTAGCAGCCCACCAGACGCGAGCCCTCGATGAGCGCACACGGGTAGACCTTGACCTCGTCGGGCATAAAGGCCCCTTCGGTCATAAAGCGCTCGTAGTCGCGCTTGTCCCCCTCGGGTGTGGCGCCCAGCAAGTTGAGCATAAAATGCGCATGAATCTTAAAGCCAAACAGGCGCGCAAGCGAAAACGCCCGCTCGATCTGAGCCACCGAAATGCGACGCTCGTTGATATCGAGCAGGTGCTGGTCGAGGCTCTGGATCCCCATCTGAATCTTGGTGCAGCCCAGGCGGCGGATGAGCGTGAGGGCCTGCGGCGTTACGGCATCGGGGCGCGTCTCGATAACGAGCCCCACCACACGATGCTTCGCCGTCTCGTTGATGCGCTGCTGGCGCTCGAGCTCTTCCATCGTTGTCGTTTGCCACTCGGCAACCTCGCCCCACGGCGTACCAGGGCCGTACAGACGACGCACCGCGCGGTTATAGCCGCCCACGGCAGCATCCACACGCTCCTGCTCGTCGGCAACGCCGGCAGCAAGCTCAGCCTCGTCTGTCGCAATGCCGGCGGCCCGATAGCGCTCGCGGCGCTCTACTACCACCGG